>NZ_HG779607.1:0-30507 GCF_000582705.2 Microbacterium sp. C448 | reverse complement strand
ACGAGGACTCCTGGGGTCGAGCCGATGCCCACGACAGGCCGCCGTTGTCGACGATCCAGGAGAGCTGGTCGCGCAGCAGGAACAGCGTCGCGAGTGCGGGGGTGTTGAGCGTCTGGTTCAGGCGCGAGTTGCTGACCGCGTTGACGAGGCTGAGCGACTCGGGGATGTAGCGGTCGGTTTTGCCGATGCGTTCGATCCGCTCGATCGCGGCGGGGGAGGCGAGGGCGAGCCAGAGGCCCCCGTCGGATCCGAGGTTCTTCTGCGGCGCGAAGTAGTAGACGTCGGTCTCGGCGATGTCGACGTCGACTCCGCCCGCGGCGCTGGTTGCGTCGATGACGGTCAGTGCACCCTCGTCGCCGTGAACCCGCGTGACGGGGGCGAGCACGCCGGTCGAGGTTTCGTTGTGCGGCCAGGCGTACACGTCCACGCCCGCGACGGCCTCTGCGGTCGTGCGCTGCCCGGCGGGGGCGTTGCGCACATCCGGGGCCGCGAGCCAGGGCGCCTTGGCGGCCGCGGCGAACTTGCCGCCGAACTCACCGAAGACGAGGTTCTGCGTGCGGCGCTCGATCAGGCCGAAGGCTGCGGCATCCCAGAAGCTCGTCGATCCGCCGTTCGCGAGCAGCACCTCGTAGCCCTCGGGCGCGCGGAACAGCTCGACGAGCAGCGACCGGACGTCGCCGACGAGGTTCTTGACGGGCGCCTGGCGGTGCGACGTGCCGAGCAGCTCTGCTCCGGCGGTCGAGAGGGCAGCCAGCTGGGCGGGGCGGACCTTCGACGGGCCGCAGCCGAAGCGTCCGTCGGCGGGCAGGAGTTCACTCGGAAGAGAGACGTGGGACATGCCCTCGATTCTAGAGTCGGCCACGACCTGTCTCCGGCCGTGTGACGGCCCGCTGGGTTAGGCTTGCCTTCGCAACCCGGACGCGAGGAACTAGCTGCCATGACCGATCTGATCGATACGACAGAGATGTACCTGCGCACCATCCTGGAGCTCGAGGAAGAGAACATCATTCCTCTGCGTGCGCGCATCTCGGAGCGCCTCGGGCACTCGGGGCCGACCGTTTCGCAGACCGTCGGACGGATGGAGCGAGACGGCCTCGTCGTCGTGTCAGAGGATCGTCGCCTCGAACTCACGAGCGCGGGTCGTCAGAAGGCCGTCGACGTCATGCGCAAGCACCGACTGGCCGAGCGACTGCTCTCGGATGTCATCGGTCTGGACTGGGCGTATGTTCACGAAGAGGCCTGCCGTTGGGAGCACGTGATGAGCGAGCAGGTCGAGCGTCGTCTCGTCGAGCTGCTCGGTCACCCGACCGAATCGCCGTACGGGAACCCGATCCCGGGCCTTGATCAGCTAGGCGATGTGCCCGCTGCGGTGTTTTCACAGGGAGTTGTCGGTCTCGTCCGTCACCTCAACGAGGTCGGCGGTCCCGTCGAAGGCACCGTTCGCCGCCTCGCCGAGCCCGCGCAGGTCGACCCCGAACTGCTCGAGCAGCTGCGCAGCGCCGGTGTGATGCCGGGAGCCAAGGGCAAGTACCGCTACAACGAGGGCTACGTTCTCGTCGAAATGGACGGATCGGACGAAGGACTTGAGCTGCCCGTGGAGGTCGCCGCGCACATCTTCTTGGTCGACGCTTCGGTCTGATTGGATGCGGGAGTGTCCTGTTTCGTCCACAGGCGCCGGCTGTCGAAGTGACAGAACCGTTACCTTCCGGTAACCTCGAAAAGTCCACCGCCGATAAGCCAGGCGGGGGAACTCCCGGCCCGAACGCCCCTCCAGGCTCGTCCACTCGGTCGGCTGAACCACGAACATCGTGGCGACGAGCCAACACCTGCTACGCGGGTGCCGGGGCAGGAGGAAAAGTTTGGCTGAAGAGAACGACTCGCCAGAAAGCGCCCCCGAAGCGCAGGTAGCGAGCCAGGCCCGATGGGGACGGCCGGCTCGGAGCGAGACACAGAAGCCCCCCCAACTTCGCCGAGCGACCAAACTTGAGCGTCGTGCAGCGCGCGAAGAGCGCCCCACGACCGTCCGCACGGGCCGTCGCGGCCCGGTTCGCAGCATCCTGACTCTTGCCGTTGTCACCGGCCTTGTCGCCACCGTCGCCATTCCCGGATACGCTGCCTGGCAGCCCGAGGCTGAAGCAACGACGCTGCAGCAGCTCGCGGCCGACGGAGCACAGACCCTTGTCGTGGCATCGGATATCACGGATTCGACTCTGGCTCGGGGCTCGTATTCGGCAACCACGCCGGATGAGATCTCGAAGAAGAAGGCCGAAGAAGCTGCGGCCGCCGCCGCAGCGGCTCGCGCCAAGGCCATCGCCAGCAATGCTGCGGCGTCGTCGTACGCCATCCCCGCCGGTGTGCCGCTCGTTGCGCCGGGCTCGGGCATCGTCCGACGCCCGCTGCCGTACTTCAACAACTTCGGAGCGCCCTACGCGGGCCACCGCGGCACCGACTACATGGTCGAGCGCGGCACCCCGATCTACTCCGTCGCCGACGGTGTTGTGACCGCATCCACCGATGGTGGCGGCAGTCTGGGTGTGACCATCACGATCATGCACAACATCAACGGTCGCGCCGTGCAGTCCGTTTACGCCCACATGCTTCCGGGCAGCCGCACGGTGGGCGCCGGGGCGACCGTGAGTGCGGGCCAGATGATCGGCCAGGTCAGCGACACCGGACTGGCGTTCGGAACACACCTGCACCTCATGATCCATGTGGATGGCACCCGGGTCGACGCTGAAGGCTGGCTCGCCGCTAACGCGGGTTGATCGAGTCTTCTGTCATGCCTGCGACGCCGCCGACTGACGCTCCCGAGGACTCGAGCCTGGAACGGGTGCGTCCCGGTCATGCGGTATTGCGTGCCCTCGTGCCGCGTCGTGGAGCGACGGGTGGCGCGCGTCAGGCTCCGGCCCGCAGCATCCTGACGCTGGCGATCGTGACGGGACTCGTGGCGACGGTGGCGATCCCCGCGTACGCAGCCTGGAAGCCCGAGACCGAGGCGAAGACGCTGCAGCAGCTCGCCGCCGACGGGGCGCAGACGCTCGTCGTCGCGTCGGATGTCGGCGGCAGCACGCTCGCGCGGGGGTCGTACTCGGCGACGACGCCAGAAGAGATCGCGAAGAAGAAGGCGGCCGAAGCTGCCGCGGCGCGGGCCAAGGCGGCGTTGTCGGGCGGTTCGGTCACGGTAGACCTCGCCAGCATTCCCGCGGGGTCTGGCGCGATCGGTTGGCCGTTGCGCAACATCTCGAACATCAGCGACCGCTTCGGCGCGCGCGGCGGGTCGCACAAGGGCGTCGACATGCTGGCGCCCGCGATGTCTCCCGTGCACGCCTCGGCCGACGGCGTGGTCAGTCAGTCGACCGAGGGTGGCAGCGGTGGGTACGGCGCGTACATCCGTATCGAGCATGTGATCGACGGCGTGCGCGTCAGCACCCTGTATGCGCACCTCTCGTACGGCACCCGCACGGTCGAGGCTGGCCAGACGGTTTCGCGCGGGCAGGTCATCGGGGGTGTGGGCCGCACCGGGTACGCGACGGCGAACCACGTGCACTTCGAGGTGTTCGTGAACAACGCCAAGGTCGACCCGATGCCGTGGCTCGGCCCGTACGGTACTTGAGCTCGCGACACGGCTGAACCTTCGGCATCCGTGAATCTCGCACCCCGAATCGTGGGGTAATCTGACCCCGAACGCTTGCTCGAGCGATGGGAAATGCCGATGGATATCACGCCTCGCATCCGAACCCGGAATGCGCACGGTCGTTACGTCCTTCGTCATCGTGTGGACGGGTGCCACGGCACGACCGTGGCCGCAAGGCGCTGCCCCTAGGGGCGGCGCCTTTTTTCGTCCTCTCAGCCTGTCGCGCCCGCGGGCGTTGCTGTATCGAATACCGCTGAAGCCGTCACGGGCTATTCGAGAGGACACCCGATGCGCACTCTGGTGCTGAACGCAGGATACGAACCGCTGGCCGTTGTGTCGTTCAAGCGAGCTGTCGTGCTCGTGATGAATGCGAAGGCGACGATCATCGAGCGTGTGGAGGGTGATCCCGTGTGGGGTGCCCAGGGCGCAGTCGATCGCCCGGCGGTGATCTTGCTGACACGGTATGTGCGCGTTCCGCAGTCGCGACGGGTGCCGGTCACCCGTCGGGGCGTGCTGCGTCGCGACGGCAACCGCTGCGCGTATTGCGGCAAGGGTGCAACGACGATCGATCACGTGCTGCCGCGGTCGCGCGGGGGAGCGGACTCGTGGGAGAACCTCGTCGCCTGTTGCCTGAAGTGCAACAATTTGAAGGGCGATCGGACACCCGCCGAGATGCGCTGGGATCTGCGGTACGCGCCGCGTCCGCCGCACGGCACGCAGTGGACGGTGCGCGGCACCGAGCGCGCGGACCCGCGCTGGGAGCCGTACCTCGAGCTCGCGGCGTGACTCATCGCTTTGTCGGCGCTTCGGGGCGCTGTGCGTGATCGAATGGACGCATGACCCGAGCTCTCATCGTGATCGACATGCAGCGTGGCTTCGACGACCTCGCCTTCTGGGGGCCGACCGCCAACCCCGTGTGCGAGGCCAACGTGGCGCGTTTGATCGAGGCGTGGGATGCGGCGGGCGAACCGATCGTCGTCGTTCGCCATGACTCGGCGAGCCCGGCGTCGCCGCTGCATCCGTCCGACGACGGGAACGCGCTCGTCGACGTGGTCGCCTCGGCGCCGGCGGCCGTGCTCGTGAGCAAGAACGTCAACTCGGCGTTCTACGGCGACCCCGATCTGGGGGAGTGGCTGCAGGAGCGGGGCATCCGGGAGCTAGTGATCTGCGGCATTCAGACCAACATGTGCGTCGAGACGACCGCGCGGATGGCGGGCAACCTCGGCTACGACGTCACGGTCGTGCTCGATGCGACGCGGACGTTCGACCTCGATGCCGAGATCGCGGGCGTGGGTCGCGTTCGGCGGACCGCCGAGGAACTCATGGCGACGACGGCGCTCGTGCTGCACGGCGGCGGGTTCGCGCGCATCGCGATGACTGCGGACCTGGTTCTCTGAAGTCTGTTGCGCCCGACGGTCCCTGAGCTTGTCGAAGGGACCAGTCATGCGGCCGTCGGTAGACTTGGTGCCCTAGCCTCTGTAGCTCAATGGAAGAGCAGTTCCGTCCTAAGGAAAGGGTTGGGGGTTCGAGTCCCTTCAGGGGCACAGTCTTTTTTTAGCTCTGACCAAGGATTTCTTACTTGGTCAGACCTCGAAGAATGTGTTTTTGGCCGCTTTGTGGCCGCATTATGAAAACCCGTGGGCCGATTTGGGGCGCAAACAAGCCCCTTCGCGGCGCGTCGTTTGAGGTCTCAGAACGCCAAAATTGAGCACTTCGGGCGAGATGTGTCTCGCTAGAAAACTGAGCAATCTGCTCTACGGCGGCTGCGGCCGGGCATAGCGGGTCTGCGGACCCGCCGGCAGCGCCACCAGCGGCATAGCGTCATTCAGCCGTTGCGCGACGGCATCCAGATCGTCGTCGAAGAGATCAGCGTAGGTGTCGAGGGTCATCGCCGCCGACGCGTGTCCGAGCATCCGCTGCACGGCCTTCACGTTCGCACCCGAGCTGATCGCGAGCGATGCGGCGGTATGCCGGAGGTCGTGCGGCGTCAGACGCGGGATCGACGGATCGACCGCCTGGGCGCGCTTCACCGCGTTCGCGAACCATCCCTGCGCGCCGGAGTTGCGCATGTGATTGACGCCGTCGCCGAAGAGCAATCCTTCCGGGCCCTTGCCCGCGCAGGCCTCCTCGATCATCGGAGCGAGCCGCTGGGGGTATGGGACCGAGCGCTTCTCGTGCGTCTTGGGCGTGCCGACATGGATCTCATAGGCGATCATCACGGCGTTCTCCTCGATGACGAAGCGTCGACGCAGTCGATTGACGCTGCGTACCCGCAGGCCCGTCGCCTCGCCCCAGCGAAGACCGGTGTACGCCAGCGTTAGGACCATGGTCGGATGCGCCGAGCATGCCGCCAGCGTCGCCACCTGGTCGTGTGAGAGGTAGACGCGGCGTCTGCCCGGGCCGTTGCGAGGGAGATTGCGGATATGGCGGGCCGGGTTGTTCGTCAGGCGACGATCGTCGATCGCCACATCGAGAATGCCGGCGAGGACACCCAAGGCGCGAAGAACGACGGTGCGCGACTTCTGCGTTGCGAGTTCTGACACCCAATCCTGGACTTCAGAGCGGCGGATCGAGGAGATCTCCCTATGAGCCCAGACCGGAGCGACGTGGTTCTTCCACGCCTGCTCGAGCGTCACGTAGTACGAGAGCTTCGACATCGGCGGGTGCTTAGATCGCAGCCAGCTGTCCGCGAATATCCGGACCGGAACCCGCGACGAGGACGGGTCGATGTAGTCGCCCTTCGACTTCGACACCGTCACCATGGAGAGGTACAGCTTCGCTTCGCGCATCGTCGTGAAGCCGCGCTTCTGTGTCTCGGTGTGATCCGGCTTGCGATAGCGCACGCGGTAGCGGCGTCCCTTCGCCGATTCGTACGGGGTGATGCTGCCCATCTCGACCTCCGCTCATGCCCGGCTCGACGGTCAGTATCGGGACAGTTTCGGACACGGGCCGGTCGCCGTCAACGCGGCTGATGACATATGTGGATAGATGAAGGAGGAGGACGTCAACTGGCTGTGTGTAGAGGGTCCCTCCCTCCGACGCCGATAGCGTAGCGATCGGTCGCGTCTCCGTTCTCGCCGCTCACTCCTTGCAGACTTCGCGCTATCGCGCTCCGCCTAGCAGCCGTTCGACGACGAGCACTGCGCCGCGCCCGCTCGCTTTGGTGGCTAGTTGTCGAAGCAGGCGCGAAGTGTGGATGCGGCCTACTCGTGATGGATCGGGAGCGATGTCGTGCCTGAAGCTGAGGTAGATCGCGCTGCGCCATCTCCCGGGCAGGCAGATAGTTCATTCGCGCTAGGAAGAGGTGCCGGGCGGCCTTGCTCGAAGATCTGAGCGCATTCGATCGATCGCTGGCAGGTCAGCGGCCGCCCACTCCACGGACAGAAGCTCGCTAGGCGCAAGCCAGCGCATCGCAGCGTGCTCGGTCAGCCGGGAACTCCCGAAGAGAGCCCGCAGTAATAGGTGGTGAGCGTCACGATGCCGAACCTTACTCGTGAGTCGTTGAGACAACCTCGTCGGTAAGTGGGCGATGGCACGTGATCAACTTAGCGATCAGATCGCAGGTGGGGGTGGCCGCGACGTTTCTGGTGCGGCGTCGGGGGCCTCGTGATGATGCAGCAGCTAGCGGCGATAACGCTCAAGTCCTCGGAGATTCGACTTCGGGGCTGAAGCAGCATGGCCAGCTGAGACGGCAACGACCGCGGGGCCTCACCGCCCGAGCTCCATGGGTTCAGGTAGCGTGAGGCGCGTCACGAGGCACACCACATTGAACACGGGGACAAATCAGTGAGCGACGAGATCGAGTTGATCAGCGACGGCGATGGCCTAGCACTCATTGGTGACCCGCTAGCCGTTGAGCGGTTCCTGTCTTCCGCCGGAGTCCCGTCGAAGGACTTGCAACTCCATCAGAAGCTCGGAACGGCCTTGAACGCTGGATCCGGGGTTGCTCAGGCCGGATCGCAGATCGCCTCGAGCTCCGGCCGTTGGGTCAAGCTCACTGAGGAATCGGCGAAGGCGCTCAAGGTAGGCAAGGCGATGAAGGGCTCGTCGGACGGGGTCAGTCGCGCGGTGGCCACGACCAGCAAAGGCAAGATCACGAAGATCCTCGAGTTCACAACGACCGGCTCGGTTGGATCGATGCTCACGAACCCAGCGATGCTGGCGGGCGCCGCGGGCATCATGGCGCAGCTGGCCATGGAACAGGCGATGGAGGAGATCACCGAATACCTCGCGGTCATCGATGAGAAGGTCGACGACATCCTCCGCGCTCAGAAGGATGGGGCAATTGCGGAGATGGTGGGCGTGGGCATGGTCATCGACGATGCGATGCTCAGGCGCGAGCATGTCGGTCACGTCTCCGAGGTGACATGGTCTAGCCTGCACGGCGCTGCCCAGACGATCGCAACGACCCAGGCGTACGCTCTGCGACAGCTCGATGCACTGGCCGAGAAGATGGAGAAGAAGTCCAAGGTCGGGGACCTCGCCAAACTCGCGGGGACGGCGGAGGCCACCGTCGAAGAGTGGTTGGCAGTTTTGGCGCGATGCTTCCAGCTCCAGGATGGCCTCGCGGTCCTTGAGTTGGACCGCGTTCTTGCTTCCAGCCCTGATGACCTTGAGAGCCACCGCGCCGCAGTCAGGGCAGGACGGAAGAAGCGTCGCGACCTCATCTCTGAGAGCACCGAGCGCTTGCTGAGTCGGATGGACGCCGCAGCGCAAAGCGCCAATGAACAAGTTCTGTTTCATCCACTGAAGTCCGGCACTGTGGTTCGCTCCGGCAACGAGGTAGCGGCGGACGTCACTGTCTTCCATGAACGGCTGGGCATCGAGTCTGGTCGCGAGGCGATCGAGACGAAGCGCTGGCGAGCGGCAGTTGGGGAGGCCAGAGACACCGCATTTCAGACAGGCAGCAGAGGCGTGGTTGTCGTCGCGCAGCTCGGTGTGCGGACGTTCGAAGGCGCCAAGTCCAGCGCAGAGAAGCTAACTGATGCGGTAGCCGAGCGCCTACCGCATCGGGGTAAAGAGGACTCGCCTCCTGAAAAGAAGACTGGGGAGCAGCAGTTACCGGACCATTAGCGACTGCGTTGGTCGCCGCTGCTCTGGTGGAGAACGGTATCGACGACGAGCGCGGCGGAGACCACCAGGGTCAGCAGCGGATCTTCCAGTTGCCGGTACATTTCGAGGACGTAGTTGTCCGCCTTGGTGAAGCTTTGTTTGCCTAACCCGGCCCAGGTCTTCGTGATGCGACCGATCTCGTTGCCGCGGGGGTCCTGAAGGCTAAAGTCCCAGGCACGCCAACTCTCGGCATTGATCGTTCCCAGAATTTCGCCTTCCGACTCCATCCGAAACCGGATGTTGAATCTGCCGCCAAGCATCGACGCCATGACGCCGAAGTTCTCCTGCGCAATCTGCCCCACAATGGTGCCATCCTCGCGCATGACGACCACCCTTGACTTCAGCATCGTCGCCGGCCGAGTCAGGGTGAGCACCGGCTGCCCGAGCGCGTCGACGATCTGCAAGCGCTTGGTGGAGCTGTCGCGGCCGACAACCAATCGCGACATACTTCTGCCGAACTCTCGCACGCCGCCAACCTTGTGTCCTAGCTGATTGAAAACTTCGTACTCAGCCTTCTTCTCAAAGAGCTTCGCCTTCTGGTTAACGACCAGGACTAGTTCGGTGAACAATGTTCCGCCGCCAGTCCGGGAGGCATCATCGACGCCGAGCTTCTGAATCTGACGCTGCACCTTCTTGTTTGCCGCTGGCGTTTGTACCAACACCTGGGCGGGCGCGCCAGCGGCGGCCTGCGTCACAACAGGCGCGGGCGGCGCCACGATTGGCGCGTCGACCAGCTGGCGTCCCTGCGACCCCACATGCTCAGTCCATTGCGAGCCGTCCCAGTAGCGATGTTCGTGTCGCGCGAACGGATCCGGGAACCAGCCGGCGGGGGCATGAGAACTCATGAATGGAGGCTAACAGCGCGTCGGGCACGGCTCACAAGGGCGTGATCGCCGAGGGTGCCGGCCCGCGACGAGTCTTTGAGAGAGATGTCGCGGGCTGTGCTGGGCGACCAGAGTCGCCGCTAGACGGAGGCGTTGCGTCGGTCCGCCTGATCGGCCGCGGGGGCTAGACGCCATGCGCCTCCCCACCTATGGCGTCAGCGATCTGCGGGGCGATCTCGGCTGAATTGGCGATTCCTTCGCTTGAGTTCAGCGTGAGGACCGCGTTGCCGTAAGCGACGTAGATGCCGCCGAATGAGTCGCTCGCCTCGCCCCAGGTCGCGAGTGTGTCGGCATCAGGGAAGACATTGATTCCGGCGTCGAAGCCGTTGACGCTGATATCGAATCTTGCTTTTGCGCCGGACAGGCCGACTTCCGCTCGGACGGGCTCGGAGTGCTCGATGCCGAGTTCATCGAGGGTCGTTACAAAAGCCTGGACAGACGCCTCGATGTCCGTCGGCGGTTCCAAGGGCGCCTGCGACGCCACGGGCGCCTGTGATTCGGCAGGACTCGCAGGAACCGATGCTGCGGACGTCTCAGGGGCTGTCTCTTCTGAGCTGCCGGTGCAGCCGACGAGCGCAAGCATTGCGAACAAAGATGCGGACGCAACGGCGGCGGTCAGTTTCCTGTGATTCATGGGGTCCCTTTTGCTGGTGTAAGAGGCGATGGGGAAAGGCGTTGTGATTTCGGGAGTTCCTGCGCATAGAGCGCCCGCGACATTCCCAGGTCGACGAGGGCATCGTCCCGCTCGAGAACGATCCCATCTTTCGCAGGGTCAATGCGGTCTGCGAGAAGTGCGAGTTGGGCGAGAGGGCCACTGACGGCGCCCATGTTTCCTCCGGGCGACCCGCCGCCGCACTGGATCCCACTCAGGCCTTCGGAGTCTTCGCCCATCAGGCGCATGACGACAAGGGATGCGGCGTCCCAAGCGGTGTCGGCCGGATATTCGCTCACGTTGCCGTCGCTGAACCATTCCTCGTAGTCAAAGGGATCGTCGGGCGATGGCGCGTCTTCGTCGACATCGGCGGCCAGGGTGACGAACTGCTCCCAGTCTCCGTCGTAGGTCACGGCGACGAAGTCGCGAAGAGTAGTGGCGCGGGCGAGTACCCCGAGGCGCGACGCTGCCCCGGCATCAACGATGATGCCCTCGAACCCCGCGTAGGTCGCCGGTCCGTACACAAGCCGCCGCGGCGACGTCACGCTGTCTGGCATGTGGTCCTCGTCTCGTTCTCAGCCAAAGTGTTCGGTGTGTCCGCCGGCGACTCGAGCGCGAAAGTCGGGACCAAGCGCGGTGCCTTGCGAAGTGCGGTGAGCCAACCGCCGTAGTAATTGCGGATCGCCGCGGGCGACGGGCGACGGATGCCGAGAACTGACTCGCTTTTCACCCACTGTCCGTAACTGGCAAATGTCGGCTCGATGCTGGACACGGATGCCGCGGAGATGAAGTCGACGATCGCCTGCGCGTAGCCCTCCTCGCTGAAGATCAGAAGGCCCTTCTGACGACCCTTGGTGGCGAGCGCGAGACCCATAGATTCGAGGGCATCGTTCCATCCCTCGTAGCGCTTCATGATGGTCTGGCGAGTGGGTGGCCACGGCTTCGCGCCCTTCGCGGATTTGAGTCCCATCGCCTCGAGCAGCTCAGCGCGGAGTTCGTTGTAGCGGCTCCCCGTGATGGTGAGCGTGGGGTCTTCGAGTGCAGTCCGCTGCGCCGCGCCGATGATCCCCAGGATCGTGGCCAGTTCGTCGGCAGTGACGGACGCCTCGACCAGGTGACTTCCAAGTTCGTCCAGCAGCTCCTGGGGAAGGTTGGCGGCAGCCCAAGCGTGATCGGGCTTCAGGCGAAGCTCAGCTCCGAGCAGGTACCAGACGCCCGCTTCGAGGGCGATGTTGGAGAAGGTGTCTGCACTGTTGTCTTGGTCGAAGACGATGCTCGACATTTTCAGCGCATCTTCGGCCAGGTCGGTATTGATTGCCGGAAACAGGTTCTTGATGCGCGCGATCGTCGCCGGCCGAGTGAAGCCTTGGTGTGCGAGATCCGATGCAAGGGGGCCGAACGCCTCGAGGAAGGACTCGCGAGCCTGGGTAGCCGAAGCCTCCTTCACAGCTTGACGGGCAGCGCGCGCCGTCTGTGCGCCCGGGCCGCCTAATTGTTGGGCGATCTGGCGGACCCGCTCCCGCGTGATCCCCTCCTCGCGGCCGATCGCGTCAAGTGTTGCGCCCTCGGCGTAACGTTCGAGAATGCGCTGGTCGCGCTCGCTCATGTGCTTGGTTTCGTTCATCGTGTCTCGTCCTTCAGTGTTGGTCATCCACACGATATCTTATGCGCTCAGCAAAAAGCTACTTGTGCATAGAGCGACACATGTGGCAGGCTCAACGTGTCGGGCCGAAACGCCCGACGGAAGCACCACCCCCGCGGCTCCGGATGGAGTTGCGTTCAGAACACAAGAAACCCGGCAGGGCTTCTGGAGGATCGCTCGTCGATCCGCAGCAGCACAAGCCGGCCTCGGGCCGGTTTTTCTGTTCCCAGAGGCTCCTTCTCGACAGAATGAGGAAGAGCAATGAATCACATCGACACCGACGCAGCGTCCTTCTCCGCCTTTCACGCGGTGATCAAGTTCGACAAACTCGTCGAGCAGACCGTCGAGCGCATCACTCGTTTCTCCGGATTCGTTCCGGCCCGCCACTTCGTGCCTGTGATCGATGTTCTCGACCTGGAAGCGAATCCGCGCTCGTCGAAGGTCGGCCAGGTGACGACGGCCATCCGTGAGTCGATCGAGAACACCCCGAATGACTTCCCCTTCAAGACGAAGGGGATCCTGCTGGGCGCGTCGCGGTACCGCAAGCTCGATCGCGACCGCATTGGTGTGAACTTCGAGAAGCGCAAGGTGGAGGGCATCCTCGACGGCGGGCACAACACGCTCGCAATCGGACTCCACGTCCTCGCGCTGGCCGGTGTGTCGGACGCGCGGATCAAGAAGGTCAAGGTGTGGGACGACTTCCGCACGCTGTGGCACGAGCAGGCAGAGGCCGTAGACCAGCTGCGGGCGAGGGTCCGCGATGGTGAGACATCCGACCTGGATTTTCTCATTCCGGTAGAGCTCATCGTCCCGTCCGACCCCGACGACGAGGTCGTGACCGAGGAGTTCGAGGCGTCTCTGCTCGACATCTGTGCCGCCCGCAACAACAACGTGCAGTTGAGGGTCGAAGCGAAAGCCAACAAGCGGGGCTACTTCGACGATCTCAAGCTGACGCTGCCCGCCTACATCAGCGAGCGGGTGGAGTGGCAGCAGGGCGACCCGAAGCCCGTAAAGGTGGCCGACATCGTGGCCCTCTCGTGGATTCCTTTAGCGATGCTCGATCCGATGCCGGCCGCCGACGACGGCAAGCCGGTCGTTGCCCCCTTGCCGCAGAACCTCTACCGCAATAAGGGCGACTGCGTCGTGCGCTTCGAGCGGCTCATGAGCTCGCCGGTGGTGACGACGGAGCGCGGCGCGATCGCGGAACTGCGCAACGTTCCGGTCTTCAGCGCCCTCGCGATCGCGGGGCAGTTTCCCGAACTGTACGAGCTGATCTACAGGAAGTTTCCCGAGGCGTACAACAAGAATGACGGCAAGTACGGCCGCATTACCGCTGTGAGCAAGATGAACCCCGCGAACGCCAAGACCAAGCCACGCACTCGCTACACCGATCAGGACGCGTCGTACGCGAGCCCCGAGGGCTACATCATTCCTCTCGTCTATGGCCTCACCGCTCTGCTCGAGCGCCGCGACGATGGCACGATCGCGTGGAAGACCGACCCCACGACGTTTCTGAACGATAACCTCACCGAGATCGCCAAGAAGTACAAGGGGATTATGCAGATGATGGACTTTGATCCGCAGAAGATCGGCAAGTCCGGGGCAGCGTATGACGTGGTGCGGGATGCCTACACCACGCTTCTTCTCGCCGGGGTGGCTGCCTGATGGACGACGACATCGAGTTCAACGTCGGTCTCGTGGCGATCGCCATGCGTCCCGAGGACGTCCGCTTTCGTGGAATCTCGGTCTCGACGGGCCGGGGTGGCGCTGAGCAAGAGGGAAAGCTCCGCGAGGCCGTCATCGAGTCGAGCGACGGGCTACGGATGACGATCGGATGCACGATCTGGGATGACGGCTCGGCTGACGTTCAACCCCTCGACTTTCTCGCCGGCCCGAGCGAGTACCGCCGTCTGGAGGCGGCCGGACGCATGACGCTTAACGAGGCGGCAGCGGGTACTCGTGTCGGCCTACTGCGAGCGCTGAAGTACGGCGAGCGCGGCTACCCGACTCTCGCTTCGGTCTCGTGGAGCGACCTCGATGAGTTGGCAGGCGCAGATGCTGCGAACGTGCTCGCCTCACATGGCGCCCGAACCGGCGACTACGTCGAGCTCAAGCCCGGGGCGGGCAAGTACCGCGAGCACCCGGCATTCGCGGTGACTGGCGAGGGGATCGCAGCGGTGTTCGCCGCCTTCGCCATTACGCGGGTGCTGCCGATCATGAAGGGCTTCGGCCGCGACAGCGCGATGGAGGTGTTGCACTGATGAGCGGCGAGTCATTCGTCATGGAGTACCCCGAACGGAACACCTACGGAGAGGTCATGAAGGGATACTTCTCCCTCATGCGGGGGTTCGGGATCGAGTTTGCCAACCGGAGTGATCGGATGTTGGTGCCCGATCTGGGAACCCGCTGGTTCGCCGATTACGTCCAGCGCCGAAACGCAGAGGACCCCGTGCGCGTGCGCTTGCGTCAGTCGCCCGAGGACCCCAGCTTTTTCTTGGGCGAATACCTTCGGGCACCCGAGACGGTCTATCGAACCGTTATCCCAAACACGGGCGACCTTCGTGTTGTCTCGAAGAAGATCGTCGATACCCGCAACACCTGGCTGCACTTCAGTGACGAGCCCTCTGTTTCTCAGCTGCGGGATGCTGCTGACCTCGTCCGCCTGTTCGGCGTCAAGACGTCGATGGGTGTCGAAGCGCCAGCGGCACGAATGATCAAGCGCATCGACCGAATTCGAACGGGTCAGTACCCGCCGCAGGGCTCCGAGCGGCCAGCGGAGACGACGCCGCCAGCTCCTTTTCCCGTCTCCGGCGTCGATGACGAGCCGCCGATCGAGATCCCTTTGGAGAGGATCGAGCGTGCAAGCAGGCCTCCCATCGGCGCCATCTGGCGCGGCGATGTGCCCGACAGACGCGTGCGTGTCACGAGGACTCGGGATGTCGTCGACGTCGCCACGGGGCGTTCCCTTCGCGGTGAGGTCGATGGCCCGCTCGTCGAAAAGCTTCGGCAGTGGACGTCTGCACGCCCCATGGGCGACCTGTGGGTCGACGACGATGGTGCGGTCGGCGGCTACATCGAGGGCCGAGAGCGCCTTCTGGGCTACGCCGGACCCGATCCCGAGAGCGACATCGCTCGCGGCTTCTTGGTGCGGCGCTATTACGACGTAATGGGCGGGAGGCTCGTCGACCTCGACTCAGGAGATCCGCTTGCCGATACGGTGGGTCCAAATGGCACTGATGAGGCGCGTGGGATTGAAGATGCTGTCGTCGCTGTAGCGGAACCTGGAGGCACCATCCGCGTCACGAACTACGGAGACGTGCTGTACATCGACGAGCAGGGCATGGCGCGAGTCGCCGTCGCAACACCGAAGACGTGGTTCCCGGGACACCTGGGATGAAACATAGGAATGACATGGCAACTCCGGACAGCTTCATCGTCGACAACACGTCTGAAGATTGGAAGGCGCTTCAATACGTTCGGGAATGGTGCGACCTCAGCGAAGCGATCGATATTGCAACCGGACACTTCGAGATCGGCGCGTTCCTCTCCCTCGACGGGGCATGGCAGAAGGTCGACCGCATCCGACTCCTGATCGGCGGCGAAACGAGCCGGACGACCGCCGATGCCATCGCAGCGGCGTTAGACAGGTCCATCACCGTTGAGCGCCAGAATGGCGACGCGTTTCTCACGGGCGTCGACGGCGTCGTGGACGGCATCCGTTCGGGCAAGATCGAGATCCGCGTCTACCGGTCGAAGAAGTTCCACGCCAAGGCTTACATCACCCACGGCCGGCACCGTGTCGTCGGTTCTGCTGCGCTCGTGGGTTCATCTAACTTCACCCGGCCGGGTCTCACTCAGAACGTCGAGCTGAATGTCAGGTTCCAGGGGCCTGAGGTCGTCGAATTGCAGGCGTGGTACGAGGAGCACTGGAACGCGGCTGTGCCCGTCAACCCCGAACTCCTTGCCGTGCTCGAGCACAACGTCCGCGAGTTCACGCCCTTTGAGGTCTACGCGAAGGCACTACACGCACTGACAGCGGACGCGGATGCAACGGACAAGAGCTGGGAGGAGTCGGAGTCAACAATTCACCCGATCCTCGCTCCCTACCAGCGCGAAGCGTTCCACTCGCTTGTCGAGATGGCCAAGCAGTGGGGCGGCGGTTTCCTCACAGATGGCGTGGGGCTGGGGAAGACCTTCGTCGGCCTCATGCTCACCGAATACTTCGCGGTGCGGCAGCGCAAGAACGTTCTCATCATGGCGACGAAGACCGGCCAGGACGCCGTGTGGAACCCCGAGATCAAAGACCGTTTGCCCGATCTCTATGGAGGCCAGTTCTCCAATGTCATTGTGAAGGCGCACACCGACCTGACGACCAAGGCTGGCGCCGAGGAGATTGAGCACCTCGCCAAGCGGGCCGACATCATCATCATCGATGAGGCTCACAACTTCCGGAACCACGGCAAATCACCGACCGAGGAGAATCCTTGGGGATCGCGCTGGTGGCGCATGCTCGAGATCTGCAAAGGGAAGACTGTCTTCTTGTTAACGGCGACTCCCATTAACAACAGCTTCTTTGATCTCGTACATCAGGCCGAACTCTTCACAGGCGTCGACCAGGATGCGCACTTCTCGAGCATCGGTGTGAACAGCCTCCGCAAGTACATCGTGAACCTGGAGAAGCCGTTCAAGAACGCCGTTCCGGATCACGCATCAATCGACGCGATCATGAGCAAGGACACGCTGTTTCAGTCGATCATTCACCAGAACAGCCGTCGCTACGCAATCGACAGCGCAAAGGTCGCTGGCGGCGCCGAGGTCGTGTTCCCCGACACGCAAATTCCGAGGGTAGTGCCCTATCAGTTTGGCCTTCTCTACTCGCCGCTCTTCAGCGAGATCACAAGCGCCTTCAATCGGCAGAACCCCCTGTTCGTCCTGCCGATGTACTACCCGCTGGCGTTTTCCAACGACCCCGACGTCGACCCCCGCCTCGAAAACAGGCAGCGCCAGATCGTTGCCCTCATTCGAACGATCTTTCTGAAGCGGTTCGAATCGAGCCTGGCGGCATTCGCTGGTTCATGCCTCGACCTTTCTGTGAAGGTTCTCAAATGGCTCGACGTCAACGTGCAAGGCGACGCCGCATACGAGGCACGACTCGAGGCCTGGCGCGATTCAAACGAACCCACCCTCCAGGCGATTCACGATACCTATCGTGCGACCCTCGAGGAGGGCTGGCATGAAGAAGATCTCACCGAGGAAGAACTCGAGGAACTCGACTACAATCTCGTCGGCGGAAACTACCGGCTTGGTGCGATGGTCGACGCTGCGTTCGATGATCTCGCGCAGTTGACGCGATTCATGGCACTCACATTGGACGGCGCTGGGATCGACGACAAGTTCGCGAAATTGCGCACCCTGCTCATGGGGCCGTCAAAGTCCGAGAAGGACGGCCTCGACCTGACCGTGTTCACGCAGGAGTTCCAGACCCAGCAGGTTATCGTCTTCACCGAGTTTGCCGATACCGCCCGGTATCTTCACGAGAGGCTTATCGAGGCCGGGCTCGCGGACGTAGACCGTATTGACGGCGGTCGCAAAGGCAACCGCTACGCGATGATTAAGCGATTCTCGCCGTTCTACAACAAGGTCGCCAAGGAGGAGCGCGCCGCACAGGCGCCCCTGCGGGTGCTTATTTCAACTGACGTGCTCAGCGAGGGTGTTAACCTCCAGGACGGCACCCTGTTGGTCAACTACGACATCCATTGGAACCCCGTGCGGCTGATGCAGCGCATCGGTCGCGTCGATCGGCGCATGAACCCCGCAATTGAGGCCGAGCTCGTCAAGGAGCGCAAGTCGGCGAAGGCAACCCGCGGCAAGATTCAGATCCGTAACTTCCTGCCGCCTGACGACATCAACAACCTGCTCCAGCTCGTCGGACGCGTTGAGGGAAAGACGTTGATGATCTCGAAGACCCTTGGTATACCTGGGGGCAAGCTCCTCGACGAGTCGGACATGTTCGATGATGTGAAGGTGTTCCAGGCGTTCAAGGACGAGTACGTCGGTGACATCTCCCCTCTGGAGCAGTTGCGCCTAAAGTGGCTCGAACTGACGAAGGACCATCCCGACATTGAGTCGCTCGTGGAGCGACTCCCGGATGGGATCTCCATCGCTAAGGAAGGCCAGCCCAGGGGGGTGTTCGTGTGCCGGCGGGTGCCGACACTGACAAAGGCCGACGAGAGCGGTGAGCCGGAGTGGAGCCTCTCGCCCGGCCGTGTCGAATGGGCGCTGAAGACTAGCGACGATGTCGAACGGGGCGTTCTCACTATCGACGCTGCGGTCGAGGCCGATATGGACACCGCCAAGAAGCCGTTCACTGAACGCGGACCGCTACAGGCGGCCCTCCGCCAGTTTGAGCGAGAAGAGACCAAGCAGCTCCGTAAGGACGTTCAGCTCCCGCTGGATGCGCCCACACCGGAGACGCTGTGCTGGATGGAGATCGCATGAGGGTCCCGGAGGATCGCCTCAAAAGCCTGATCCGGCAGGCGCCGGGGTCGTTCGACAAGCTTCTTGAGCTGCTCTACAACGGCCTCGACTGGCCGATACCGCCCGGCGAGCTCCGGCAGGAAGATCTCCTGGACTGGGCGCCCGAGGAGCTTCACCTCGACCCCGCGCAGGTGGCGCGGCTCACCAACATCTATCAAATTCCTCAGCTCACTTCGACACAGAAGTTCGGCGCCTTCTACTTGCAGTTCGAGGGCGGTCAGCTGCCGATCGGTGCCGTTCGCAGGCTGCTGCATCAGCTCGTGTCCACTAAACGCGGTAAAGGCGCAGGAACGCACCCGACCTGGGCCCTGCACGACTTGCTGTTCTTCTGCCTCACCAGCGGTCAGCACAGCGTCGTTCATGTTGTGAACTTCCAGGAGAGAGACGGTAAACGCGTCCTCCGCGTTCTCTCGTGGAACCAACAGTCGACCGATGCGCGCCTCAGCCTTCTCGCTCGTCGGACCGCCGAAGAGCTCGCGTGGGTTGGTGGGGAGGGCCCGCGCGTCATCGTCGAGCCGGATGCCGCATTGATCTCTACCGGCTACCGGGAAGGCATTCGCACGGCGCGAGCGCTCTCACGCCGTATGGCCGACGTTGCTCAGGATGTACGGGACGAGGTTAGAGCGCTGCTGGCTATTGAGACTGAAACCGGTCCAATGCGTTCCTTGCACGTCGACATCCGAGACCGTCTCATCGGCGACTTGAGCCCCGAACGCTTCGCGGACGTCTATGCCCAAACAATGGTCTACGGCCTCCTGACGGCCCGAATCGCCCATCCTGAGCGATTCAAGGCCACAAGATCACTCGCCGTCATGCAGTTCGAGAACCCTTTCCTCGACGCCATCTATGCCCGCTTCCGCGACGACACAGACAGCGTGATCGACGTCGACGAACTCGGCCTCGGCGATCTCGCGGAGCAGCTCGCCGAAACGAACATCGACGAGCTCCTTGCCGACTTCGGCAGCAACGACCGCCGCGAGGACCCCGTGGTCTACTTCTACGAGCAATTCCTTGCCGACTATGATCCGCGACAGCGCATCGACGCAGGCGCCTTCTACACGCCCGTCCCCGTCGTTCGGTTCATGACGCAGGCTGTCGACCACATTCTCAAAACCACGTTCGGGCTACCGCTCGGCGTAGCAGATGACAGCGATTGGGCGACGGTGTGCGAACACCTTGGCATCGCCGTTCCGGAGGGCCTCGACGCCGGAGCGCCGTTCGTCGCAATGATTGATCCGGCGTTTATGCGCAAGTCGGATGTCTCACGAGACACGCTGCCGGTCTCACGTCGATGGCCAGGCAAGGCACGCGAGGTCCGCAAGCTCGCTCGTGCGAGCCGTCACTTCCAGCTCGCCCCAGCTGGTTGTGGCTCCTAGAGCTCGAGTCAGAGCGAAGTCAGACTGTTCGTAGACCTTCACCTTCTGGGCGAATGGCTTGTTGCCGAGTTGGTGGTTCAGGCGCTTTTCGAGCATTGCAAGATTGCCGATCTCATCGATCTTTACCTGGAGGTTGTCGTCGCCTCTACCGCTGGACTGGGACAAGACATGCTCAACCGTCACCCCTGATGACGTCCAGTCGAGCGCACGTTCTGGGCGCTGCGCTCTCGCGTCGGCCGCCTTCTCCAACATCGCAAGAATGTACTTGGCCCGATTGATGCTGAGCTTTCCAGCAGAGATGAAAGCAATCTTGAACTCGGTATCCGACGGGATGAGTCGGCGTAGCAGCGCCTTCACGTCAGTCTGATTCTTGGCTGTGCCCGCCGACACGGCCGCGGCCGCGGCCGCGAACGCTTCTTCGGCGGTGCCGGCGCCGAGCCTGCCGACAAACTGTGCCCTGACGCTCCACTTCGCGAGCTTCACGAGCAGGCGCGCAGCCTTCGGTTTATCCCACATGCGGAAAGCCGCCAGAAGCAGAGGGTAGCTACTCTCAAACCCGAATCGTCGGTACGCCATGATCGCGTCTCTCACGTCGACTCGAGCGTCCGCCCAGTACTTGTGATCAGCGTCGCGCAGAGCCAGGTATATCTCCTGCGCTTGCTTCATCCGTTGCACGTACGTCTTCGCGCCAGGATTGCTCTGCAGGTCATCCTGAATCGCGCGGTAGAGCTTTCGGGTTGTGATGCGCCCCTCGCGAGACATGAACTCATGTCTCACGAATCTGACCATCACCTCGGGCTTACCGCCGAGGTTGGTCTCGATCGCGTTCCAGCCGTGCTGAACATACGCGAACTCGGAGCGCTTCGCTTCGCTGAACAGGTAGTTCTTCAGCAAGTCCGCCGTAGTAAGGTCGGCGCCCCGATCATTCAGGGTCTCGAAGATGACGTACGCCTCAGGGAGACTCGAGGCGACAGCGATAAGCACCTGAACGCTGTTCTCAAGTTGGTCGATGACATCGACGAGCTTCCGGTACTGGGCCGCATCCGGCGCGAGTTTCCTGAGGTGCGCCGCGCACTCCTCGTAGCACAGCCTGATCCTGTTGCCCGAGCCAATGCCCTCGACGTCGCCCGCCAGAATTGCGTCGTACGCGTCCTGATCGTTGGGGCTGAGGATCAGGCTGTCGACTTCTCCCTCTTCGCGAATGCTGAAGCGGCGAAGATACTTCTTCGTTGTGTTCTCTGCGAGATCGACTCTCGCCAGCTCGCTGAGTCGGTCGCGAATGGCAATGAGCAGGATCGCTGTAGTTGCAAGACGTTGCTGGCCATCCACGATCTTGCGGCGACCGCTGTCATTTTCAGACTTCGCGAACACGATCGTTCCCATGAAGTAAGCAGACTTCTTAGACCGCGCGCGTTCAAGATCGGATAGGTATTCTTGAACGTTTATCGGCTCCCACGAGTACGCCCTCTGGAACTCTGGAACCTCGACCAGGTGATCGGCCAGAATGTGACCCAACTGATCGTGGTTGAACTCTGTGCTCTCTGCCATGCTGACTCTCTCGTCTCCTATGGGCAGTGTCAGGTTGTGACGAGCTGCATGAGCTCGGAGTAGTCGGAGACGACGTCGTAGGTGACGTCTCGATCGGTCTTCGCGTTGAGCGCGGCGAAGAACTTGCGGGCGCACTCGATCTTGGCGTTCTCGACACCCTTGAGTTGAAGGGTGGACAGCGAACCCTTGGTCTCAGCTACGAAGTAGACGTGCTTGATCTTCGTATCGTCGTCGCGGAACGCGATCGCCCAGTCCGGGTTGTAGTCGCCCACCGGAGTCGGGATGAAGAATCCCCGCGGCAGCTTCGAGTAGACGACGACCTCGTCGCTGACGTCGAGCTT
Source organism: Microbacterium sp. C448 (assembly GCF_000582705.2). Taxonomy (NCBI): domain Bacteria; kingdom Bacillati; phylum Actinomycetota; class Actinomycetes; order Micrococcales; family Microbacteriaceae; genus Microbacterium; species Microbacterium sp. C448. Next base: position 8,781 of record NZ_HG779607.1, on the reverse strand, counting down.
CTCGACGAAGGAGCGCTCGACCTTGGAGTCGGTGACGACGTACTCGTAGACGCTCTTCTTCAGCTTGTCACCCGCTTTGGACAGGTCCTGTGCGGTCTGGTTCTCCGTGAAGATCGAAGAGTCGTAGCTGTTGTCAAGTGGGTCATAACTGAGGTGCTCGACGATCGCGGTTGCCTTCTGCTCGTTGACGAGTCGGGCTGCCTCGGTGATGAACTGCTCGGGGTTCTGCTTGAACTTCGCGAACGTGCCCGGGTGGATGCCGGTGAGGATCGCCGCGCACGTGCGGCGAGTGAGCTGCGTCTTCTCCGCGATCTCTCCCAGAAGGTCGTACTTGACGGTCGAACCCGCCGACACGGCCGAATGCTCGACCTTCGTCTCGGATACTTTGAAGCCCGTGCCAGCTTCCAGCTGCTCCACTTCGAGTCCGATGACTTGGTTGCCGCTTTCGACGAGGTACTGCATGACGGTGACGTGGAGCGAGGTGTCGAGCACGCGGATGCAGTTGTCGATCAGCTCCTGTGAGTCGAAGTCGACCTGGTAGACGGCCTTGTGGTTGATGCGTCCCCAGAGTTCCTGGAACTCGCGCTTGTTGAAGTTCGCCTCGTTGAGCGGGATCTTCTTCGGCTTGCGACCGTCGGTTGGCTTTGGGACGTCGAGGTACAGAGCGTCGACGAGCGGCCAGACGAAGTCGATGACGGGTTTGAGTACCTCGGAGCTCGGCGTCGCGAGGGTTCCGTCGGCGCGCGCATCCTTGTAGGCCTGCGTGACAAGGCCCGACTCGTCGATGTAGTCGTTCTTGATCAGGTGGAAGTAGAGAGCCTGAGCGACGGTCTTCTCAAGTGCGCTTGTGGATCCGTCGCCTAGCGTTATCGGCTTGCCGACGAAGTAGTCGACGCTCGCCTTGCGTGGCCTCGCCGACAGCGATTCGATGATCTCCTTCTGGAGCGCGGTCACGAAGTCGGTGTAGGACTCGTCGGTGACGACGGTGAGTTCGTTGATGTCGTGGACGGTGACGGGGTTGTCCATTCGCTCGCCGTGCTGGTCGACTGACAGGCGCAGACCACGGCCGATCTCCTGCCGACGCGTCGTGGTGTTGTCGCTCTTCTTGAGCATGCCCATCACGAAGACGTTCGGGTTGTCCCAGCCCTCGCGGAGCGCGGAGTGTGACCAGATGAATCGGACCGGCTCCTCGAACGAGAGCAGCCTCTCTTTGTCCTTCAGGATCAGGTCGTAGGCGTCGACGTCGTCCGACTGACCTGCGAAGTCGCCACGCGCTGCGATCTTGCCGTCGACGAACTGCTTGGTCTTCTTGTCGATCGAGAAGTACCCCTCGTGGGTCGAGCGCACCGGGATCGCCTGGACGTGCTCTCGATAGCGTTCAGCCGCTTCATCCAGGTCGAGTTCGCCGAGGTAGTCGGTGAGCACAGCCTCGTACTCTTCCTCGAACACTCGGGCGTACTCTCCGAGGGTGTCCTCGCGCTCGTAGTCGCGGTACTTGGCAACTTCGTCGATGAAGAACAACGAGAGCGTCTTGATCCCCTGCGCGAACAGCTCGCGTTCCTTGGCGAGGTGGGCCCGGATGACCTCGCGGATCTGAATGCGACGCTTCTGGTCCTCGGCGACGTCCTCGGTGACCTCGCCGGCGCCGATGATGTCGCCGTTGCTCAACTCGATGATGTCGCGGGTAGCGTCAACATCCCGGATGAAGAGCCCTTTGTACGCCTCGATACCGCCGGAGATGTCATGCAGGTTCATTCCCTGGCTGAGACGCTTCACCTGCCGCTTGATGCCCTGGGCGGTCTGCACCTCCAGTTCGACTCGGGCTTTCGGGAAGTCGGCGCCCTTACCGATCTCGAGGCCGTCCACGTACAGGTACGCACTACTACCGGCCAGGTGCTTGACGGTGATGCCGCGCACCGCGATCTTCTTCACGAGCTTCTGGTTGTAAGCGTCGATAGCGTCGAGACGGTGCACTTTGGTGCGTTCGATCCGGTGGGTCGCGGAGTAGCGCAGCGCGAAGAGGGCGTTGAACGAACTCAGGGCCTCCAACGATTTCGAGGGCTTCTTCGCGTCGCCTTCTATCTTCTGTGGCTCATCAATGATGAGGATCGGCCGGTTCGCTGCAATCACGTCGATCGGCTTCCGTGATTGAAAGTCGTCAAGCACCTCGTAGATGCGACGGGCATCCTTGCCTGTGGCGTTGAAGGCCTGGACGTTGATGATCATCACCTGCACGCCCGCGTCTGATGAGAATCGCTCGATCTCGTGCAATCGCGAGGAGTTGTAGATGAAGGTGCGTGGTTTGGTGCCGTAGAGCTGCTGGAAGTGGTCGGCGGTGATGTCGAAGGACTTCTTCACTCCCTCGCGGATCGCGATTGACGGCACGACGACGATGTACTTCGACCACCCGTACCGCTTGTGCAACTCCATGATCGTCTTGATGTAGACGTAGGTCTTACCGGTACCAGTCTCCATCTCGATGTCGAGGTTGATCGGCGCCGCCGACTTCTTCACCGGGTCCTTCAGCTCCGTTGAGAGCGCCAGCCCGCGCGCCCGCTGCACCGAGTGGACACTGGCGAGGAGTTGCGGCGCGGTGAGAGCGATCTCGGCGTTGCGCAGGCCTGCGTCCTCCAGCAAGGTCGCCGCCACCCTGCCAGGGTCAATGCGGTACTTCACCCCGTCGGCATATGGCTGCCCAGTGAACACATCTACCACGGCATCGACGGCTTCGGTCTGATGGTGCTGGACCTTAAATTGAAGCTTCATCGACTCAGATCGCCCTAACTTCCGTCTCCGGCGAGACTTCTCGGAAGATCTGCTCGGCATTGATGCGGGCCGCGTCACTGGAGAAGCCCGAATCCTTGAAGACAGCGCGCAACGGATGTTTCTCGGCAATCCGACGCACGAGGTCGACGGTGACGTCGTCAGCAAAGCACGCGACCAGGGCGCCATCGGCAACGACCAGTACTCGTCGGCGATCGAAGTCGTCGATCGTGATCGGCTCGGCGACGTCCAGTCCCCAGTCGAGGAGCACCTGAAAGAGTAGATCTTCGTCGGTACGGTCAGACTTCACGCTGTCTACAGACTCCGCGAGCGATGTCTGCACGAGATCATCCGCGCTTCGCTCCAACTCGAGCATGTTGGTCGTATCGACTCGAAGCGCCCGGAAGCCGGTATCTACACCTCGTCGATCCTTGAAGCGCGCTCCGGCTCTACGGATGCGCTCCTTACCGATGTCTGCGATCGTTCGGAAGCCGGCCTTGGCCGCTTCGGTCCCGGGGTCGCACGGTTCAGGCAGTTGCACCATGATGAACCGCCGCTTGCCGCCGTCCGCCGCGTTCTGGCTGATCACCGCGTCCGCTGTGCTTGCTGACCCGGCGAAGAAGTCCAAGACGAGTGCGTTCGGCAAAGCGAGTAGCTCAAGGACTCGGCGGATTAGGCGCGTCGGCTTCGGCGTATCGAAGATCGTCGCCCCGAACAGTTCCTTGATCTCAGCATTCGCCTGGCGTGTGGTGCCCGCAACGTCGCCGGACCAGACGGTCTCAGGGGTTCGGCCCACTTGATCTTCGAGATAGATCTTTCGCACGAGACGTGAGTCGCCATCTCTAAATACGATCTCGCCGGATGCGATCTTCTGCTTGATCGATTCCTTGCTCCAACGCCACCCGTTCTCCGGCGGCGCAATCACCTTGCCCGACGGCGTCTCAACCGTGAATCGGAGCGACGGTCGAGGGCTCGGACTCCTGACATCGCCAGATCTCCATGCTCCCCGCGGATCGTTGTCCGGATTGGAGTACGCCCGGTTATCCGCCTCGGTGCGCGGCAGGCGAAACTGTCCCAAGTCCTCGCCGCGACGAAACATGACGAGGTAGTTGTGATGCCGCGAGAAGTACGGCTCGTCGTTCTTGCTCTGCTCGGTGTGCTTCCAGATCACCTTTGCAACGAAATTACGTTCCCCAAACACCTCGCGCCCGATTGCATCGAGCGCGCTCCCCTCGTTGTCATCGATCGCCACGCAGAGCAGACCGTCCGGGCTGAGTAGATTTCGCGCAAGACGGAGCCGGGGATACATCATGCTGAGCCAGTCAGAGTGGAAGCGTCCGTTGGCCTCCATGTTCGACTGAAGTCGCAGACCACGATCGTCGGTCTGTCCCGACCGCGCGAGGTAGTCCGCATTCGTGACGGCGAAGTCATCCGGATAGGTGAACCGATCGGAGCCGGTGTTGTAGGGAGGATCGATGAAGATCAGATTGACCTTGCCGAGGTATGACTCCTGCAGGAGCTTCAACGCATCCAGGTTGTCGCCCTCGATGAACAGGTTTCTTGTTGTGTCGAACTCGACGGACTCTTCGCGTACAGGACGAAGGGTCTTCGCAATCGGTGCGTTGGCCGCGAATGCGGCGGCGCGCTTACCGGGCCAATCAAGCTGGTAGCGTTCCTGAGGCCCCTCGACTATGTGGTCAGAGAGTTCCTGTCGCAGCAGATCGAAGTCGACAGCTCGCGTCGGTTCGCCATCGGCGTCGAGCGTTTCCGTGACGACCGTCGGGAAGAGGTCGGCGATCTTATCGATGTTGGCGCGGGTGAGATCGGGGGATGTCATTCGGGGTCTTTCCATGGTTACCTCGTCTGGTCCAGCTCGGCCTGCTTGGCTTTGAGCTCACGCCGCAGGTCTACCTTGCGGTTGAGTTGAGGTTCGGATCGGAGCTTGCGTTCTAGGGCGCTGATCTCGCGCTCGAGTCGGCGCACGGCATCCAGCCGCTTGCTGATGGCGGCGGAACTCTCCCCGGGCCGAGGAGCGAGTGGCGTGAGTGGGCCGATGAGCGCTGAGTACAGCGCCGTCATCGTGATCGCGGTTGGCAGTGAGGTGCGCGGTGCATCGCCTCGCATCCAGCCCGTTGAGAAATAGGCGTTGGGCTTCGGTGCAGGCGCGCCGGCTGGCTTGTGTGCGGCGGTCATCCGCACAGCGCCGCCGTGGGCATCGTCGCGGTGGATCTCGAATATCACCGGGTTCGGTATCGCTTTGTCGATCGATGCAAGTACTTGGACACTGATGTCGTTCGCCTTGGCGTCCAATTGAATGACCTCGATCTCAGGCACTTCTGACGAGCCGGGGAGGTTGATGGTCTCCGCAGCGAGCTTGTAGATCCAGCTGATGCGGTTCACTTCCGTGACGAACTTTTCACGCAGCGAGGCGGTCGATGCGGTGCGTTCGTAGAACCGCTCCTTGGGGACGCGTGCACCGAATCGTGCACTAGCCGGCCACTGATACAGGATGTCGGTCACGAGGCGCCCTCTGGATCGACGATCGCGATGAACGCGATCAGCTCGAAGTCATCGAGCCCCGCGATCTGTTGCGTGAGCGCGGTGGTGTGGCCGCCACTGAACAGGCTGTCGATGTCGCGTTCTTCGGTGACGTCGATCATCGAGTGGATGGCATCTGTCAGTAGCGCCGAGTACTTGCTCATGTCGGCCCCCTCGCGGGTGGACTCATTGAAGACGCGGGTGACGTCGGCGACGGGTTCATCGTGGGGGCGCGAGCCGGCGCGCACAAGGTCGAGAAGCCGCTTCGCTTCTGTGTGGTCGGCGATGACGTCCCCATGGTCATCGACGTAGACAAGGTAGTGCGGGTGGAGCCGGTTGCCGCGGTTCACGGCGGGGTCGGCGTTGACGTTCTTCAAGGCGAAGATCACCCCGGGGAGCAGCCCCACGGCAGGGTCCGCGGGGATGACAGCATGCAAGCCTCGCGGCGCAGTGGCGATGTCGCCGTACTCGTTCATATATGCGAGCAGGTCCATGCGGAAGTCGTTGAGGCCGAGATCCGTGATCGACACACCTGCGCGAACATCCTCGAGTTCGATGTTCTCGCTCTGCAGCTTCCGCAGTTGCTCCTTGCGGAACGCGGCATCCGAATCATCAGGGTTGAGCACGTTGTCATCGGCAGAGCCGGCGAGGTCGGCAATGACCATGCGGTTCTCGACGCGCTCTTTGAGGTTGATGTACTCGTCGAGAGAAATGTCGGGCCAGAAGTTGACGAGCTGAATCACCTCGTTCGTCGACCCGATGCGATCGATCCGACCGAAGCGCTGGATGATTCGCACTGGGTTCCAGTGGATGTCGTAATTGACGAGGTAGTCGCAGTCCTGGAGGTTCTGCCCCTCGCTGATGACGTCGGTGCCGATCAGCACGTCGATGTCGCGCGTCTCCGTGGGCATCGTGAGGTGCCGCTGCTTGGACCGTGGTGAGAACATCGACATGATCTGCTGGAAGTCGAAGCCCGTGCCGATCGTTGACTTCGCGCCATTGCCGCCGGTGATCACGGCGCTCTCCAGCTTTGCTTGCTGGAGCGCCGGCGCGAGCTCGCGGTAGAGGTAGTTCGCGGTGTCGGCGAAGGCGGAAAAGATCAGTACCTTTCGGTTGCCCGGGTTGAGCGGGTGCTCGGCCTTCTGCTGGACCAGGTGCCGCAGCTTGCGCAGCTTGAGGTCGTGCGCCGGGGTTACCTTGCGCATTTCGTCCAGGAGCTCGCGCAGTGTCTCGCGGTCATGCCAGAGGTCTCGCTGCCACGATTCGACGTCGATGTCTTCGATGTCGATGCGAATCTTCTCGCCGAACGAGAGTGCCTCGACGTTGGCGTCGTCCTCATCGTCGAGATCGAAATCGAGATCGTCCATGTCGCGGATCTCGGGGAGGGAGCCGGAATGATTGCTGAGTCGCGTGAGCGTGCTGTCGACGGCGGACTCGATCTTGGCCAACGTCAAGCGGAAGGCCTCGACCGAACTCTCGAGACGCTTGAGCAGGTTGACGGTCATGAGCTTCTTGAGGCCCTCTTCACGCCCCTTCTGACCGAGGTTCGAGCGGGCGCTGCCGGTCGTGACGTTGTAGAGGTCTTCGTACTTGCCGATGCGGCTCGGAAACACGTACGCGAGTGGCGTGTAGACGCCCAACGTCAGCACCTGTAGTTGCTCGAAGATGTCGTTGAAGGAAGGGACGTCGGCGAGGTCGGTGAGTGGCTCGCGGATAGAGGCGGGCGGCAGGCGCCGCGGGAAGGCGCCGATCTCGCTCGTGTCGTAGAACGCCTGGATGTGCTTGCGGGATCGTGCGATGGTGACCGCGTCGAGCAGTTCGAAGAAGTCGAAGTCGAGCATCTGCAGGATGCGGTCGGCCGTGCGCTCCTCGGCGGGGAGCTTGGACCACTCGTTGAACACCGTCTGCGCGCCGCGAAACACCCGCTCGACCGAGGTTGAGAGCGAGAGCTTGGAGGCGAGGGTGTCGCTCTCGCCTTCATACGCCAACTGCAGCTGATTCTTGAGGTCGTTGAACCGGTTGTTCACCGGTGTCGCGGAGAGCATCAGCACCTTGGTCTTCACGCCTTCCCGGATGACCTGCCGCATGAGGCGCTGGTAGCGCGATTCCTTCTCTTCCGCATAGTCGGCGTTGCGGAAGTTGTGCGATTCGTCGATGACGACGAGGTCGTAGTTGCCCCAGTTGATGCGATCCAGCCGGAGGCCGAGGGACTCACCTCTGGTGCGGGAGAGGTCGGTGTGCGCGAGGACGTCGTAGTTGAAACGGTCGCTCGCGAAGATGTTCGTCGTGAGGTTGGCGTTGTAGTTCGTCCAGTTCTCGGCGAGCTTCTTCGGAGCCAGTACGAGGACGGACTTGTTGCGGAGTTCGTAGTACTTGATGACAGCCAGCGCGGTGAATGTCTTTCCGAGGCCGACGCTGTCGGCGAGGATGCAGCCGTTGTAGGTCTCGAGCTTGTTGATGATGCCGGTCGCGGCATCCCGCTGGAAGTTGTACAGGCTCTGCCACACCTTAGTGTTCTGATAGCCCGTGCGGTCGTTCGGGAGCACGTCCTCACTGATGTCATCGAGGAACTCGGCGAAGAGGTTGTAGAGGATGAGGAAGTAGATGCGTGCCGGGGAGTTCTCGGCATACACACTGGCGATGTGGTCGTACACCGCGTCGGTGACATCGTTCAACTGTGCGGGGTTGGCCCAGATCTGATCGAACACGGCGAGGAATGCCTGGGTTTCCGCCGGCCCTTCGAGCTTTGTGACCAGGTTGGATACGGAGTTGCCGCGCTCGTAGCCGAGGTCGGCTGTCGTCAGACCCTGGAGCTGCAGGTATGCCGCCCGATCGTCGACGACGGCGAACTGCTGCATCTGGCCGCCGCTGGCGTTCGCTCTGAAGGTCGCCTTCTCACGGACCCACGCGGCGCACTCGCGCGCGATTGCGCGCTGCGTCAACTTGTTGCGGAGGCGGATCTCGAACTCCGAGCCGTAAAGGGATGACTCGGCGTGCGGGATGAAGAATTCGCGACGGTCCTTGCGCAGCTTGTCGGTGGCTTGACCGTTGCTGAACGACGGCGACGTGAAGATGAACTCGAGCTCCTCGACGTGTTCGAGTTCATTGCGAAGAGCCTCGAACGCGAAGATCGAGAACGTCGCAGCGGCGATGCGAACCTTCGATCCTCTGCGAATCTCCCCCTTGAGGTCATCGCCGAGCAGCTCTGAGACGTTGTCGATGATCCGCATGACTAGGCGACGCCCCCTGCGCTGCCTCCGCCGCGCACCCAAGCGTCAACCTCGCTGGCCTGGAACTTCCAGAGGCGCCCGACCTTGTGGGCCGGCATCCCCTTGTCGGCGATCCACGCGTAGATCGAGTCTTTGGTCACGCCCAAGTGCTCAGCAATGTCGTCGGCAGAGAGCCACGGCTCGGACATTCACGCCCCCATGCGGATTGAACCGGATGTATCCGGGTATGGCCGATCCTATCGGGAACCCT
>NZ_HG779606.1:0-28892 GCF_000582705.2 Microbacterium sp. C448 | reverse complement strand
CGCCCTCCACTAAACCCGGGGCGATTCAAACGGACTTCTGAACACCCGTCGCTCCCTCGCCCAGGCGGGCCAGTAGGGTGCTCTTTCCTGCTCCGGCTGGTGCCAGGATCAAGTTGCGACCCATTTCAAAAAAGAGGTCAATCAGTTCAACGTGGGGCACTACAACGCCAAGTTCGCCCGAGAGCAAATCTTCAAAGCTGGCGAAACGAACGAGATCGGTTAGGGGTTCCATTTCACGTGCCAGCTCGCTCATATCATCATCATCTCCGGGTGGTAGGACATGTCACCGCTGAGGGACTGGGGTCCAGGATCTTGCGCCGGGGTCATCGAAGGGTTCGCGTCCTCTGGCGAGGATGCGCTCAACTAGACGGTGGGCGAATCGCGCTGCCGCCGCTGCGGCGTATGGCGTCCACTGAGCGCGTTCTTCATTGTTTCCGGCAAGCAGGTCCTGGACGGTCGCGGTGTCGCCGGTCAGGTCGCTCACGCCGCGAATCGCGAGCCAGGCAGGTCGGTAGTAAACCGTGTCGCTCGCGGTATGCATCGCGCGGGCCACGCCGCCGGATTCCATGTCGACCGCGATTGCGTGATCAAAGTCCTTGAGAAGATCTTGTTGTCCCGGCGCGCGGCTGTCGCCGGCGACGACTTCGAGTGATACTAACTCGCCGACGCGTACACGGGGAGGAGTGGTCTCTCCTGAAGGCGGAGTCATCAGGCCCTCATGCCAATCGAGGCTGGTTTCAACATGTCGAACGTCTGACGTGATGAGGAAGTTGTCCGGGTGCTGCATCGGAAAATAGCGCAGATAGCGTCGGCCCGAGTCGTATTTGGCAAATGCCGCGTAGTGAACGTACTCGACGCAAATGATGTCCCCGGTTGAAGGCCCCTCCAACACGCCATCGGCACCTGGACGCGCAATACCGCCGGCCGTGCCGACCACAACCAAGACTTCCGGGCGCCAGTCTTCGACAAGCTTCTGTACGCTCTGCTCAGCGGGCATGTTGCTGCGGCCCATCGCCTGCGAAACGATAACCCCGAATTGATTGTCGTCTGGTTCGTCCGGAGTCCAGCACGCGAGTCCACGAGCGGGGGTGGTAACGGCGTGGTGTGCCCCGAACTCAGCACGTACTGCGTCCCGTTCGCGCTCCGTGATCGTCAACACAAGTACTCGAGCGTGGCCGCGCCTTCCTGCGAGCAAAAGAGCCCCTTCCCAGAGATGCTTGCCAACTCTAACGGCGTGTTCGGCCTTTGCGCCCGCGTCGCGGCACTCCCGCAGAAGAGTGCGGGGCGTGGAAACACGCAACGACTCCATCCGTCGTCGTCGCGATCGCGTCGACGACGACTGGAGACTGCGATCCCGCTCGAACGACGCACACGTCATACGTGAACTTCACGGGGGACGTGGACGACGGTTCCCGAGTGCGGATGGATGAGCCGCATCGCGAGCTAGATGATTCGCCAGGAAGAGGAAGTCTGCTCGACCAGCTAGCTCGAGCTGGCACTACGACCAGTCTCAGCCAACTGTTGAGGCAGGGCGCCCCACCTCCACAGGCAGCCTGAAGCCACGACCCCGCAGGCGGAACTATCCGCTAAGCGTCGACGCCAAAGGCGCGCAGCAGCGGGACGCGGGGGATCATTCGGCGCGGGCCGAGCTGGACCGTGGGGATGGTCCCGTTCTCGATGCCGAGCTTGATGGTGCGGTAGTCGACGCCGACGAGTTTGGCGGCATCCTTCATCGTGAGAGCAAGGTGTTCCGGTGAGCGGTTCATGGTCTTCCCCTTCATTGAGCCAGCAGTGTCAATCTCCATTCGGGGCAAGGTAGCACGTTTGTGAGCCAAGATCGACAGTCTCCTTCGCGAATCGCCGATGACCTGGAATAGTGGGCTACATGGCAGACGTCGAGGCATATGACATCAGCGACGATCGCATCGATCTAGGCAGCCACGTAACCCTGCCGAAGTCCTGGCATGCGCGCGTGTCGGGGGAGCAGGACGTGCCCGGCACGATCACCGTGCGCGTGGAGTGGGATGCTGCGCTCGGCCGCACCGCCGTCGCGTCCGCCGCCCTCGAGCGCGAGGGGGAAGGCGTCGACATCACCAGCCAGATGCTCCGCGAGGTGCGCACGCACTGGATCATGACGACATCAGCACTCGACGTCGTCACGGTCGATGTCAGCGCGGAGGGCGACAGTGATCGCGACCGCATCCCGGTGCGGCAGTTCCTCAACCGCCTGCGGGCGGCGGGGAAGCGCGACCCCTCGGAGGCGCTGCACGACTCGATCGCCGTCTATCGCGTCGCGACGGCAATCAGCTACCCGCCGCTCAAGCTCGTCGCCGACACCCTCAGGATCAGTCAGAGCACCGCGACCCGCCTCATGACCCGCGCTCGTGATGCGGGCCTCGCGCCGGAAGTGCGGATCCAGGAGCCTCGGCGGGCGCCGGCGGTTGACCCGTACAACCCGGGGCGGCCGTACGACCCTGCCGCGCCGCACACTGGGCCTTCTGGGCCTGGAGGGCCGACCATCGGTCGATGACCAGGCCCCGCGGCCGATGCATGCGAAGTGATGGCTACTTGGGATGTCACGAGCAGAGAAGTCTTCGCTTGGGAGAACGGGCGCAACGTGCCGAACGTTCCGGTGCGATCCGGCGTGCGATAGCGCACGCGGTAGCCGCGCGTCGAAGCTACACACCGTTATCAGCTCGGAGGAGGAGCGCGGCCTAGGCTCAGCCTTATGCGCGGAGCTTTGTGTGGAGTTACTGTTGTCATCGCTTTCTCGCTTGTCGGATGTGCAGCGGGATCAGCTTCTGACGGCGCTGACTCGGCGACTTCGACGCTTGAATCGCAGGTGACGTTCGAGTCGGTCGTTGACGGCGACACCGTCGAGACCAGCGCCGGCACGGTACGCATCATTGGTATCGATGCGCCAGAGCGCGGCGCCTGTGGATACGCGGAAGCATCGACGCTCGTATCGTCCCTCCTCAGCCAGGGTGATCCGATCATCTTGGAGCTTCCGGACGGGGAGAACGATGAGGACCAGTACGGGAGAATCTTGCGTTACGTCGGCACGGACGAGGGTGTAGACGTTGGATTGACGTTGCTGACGGCCGGTCTCGCGGTTGCCCGATTCGACTCGACAGACGGCTACCCCGCACACCCGCGGGAGTCGGACTACCACGCCGCGCAGGTCGCGACCGTCGCCGCAGATGGGGCAGTGACAACTGTCGCCTGCAAAGCTGCGTCCGACGCGGCAGAACAGGCGAGAATCGTGGCCGAGCAGCAGGCCGCGGAGGCTGCGGCCCCGCCGCCAGCGGTCGATGAGTGGTGGAGGCAATACACGTCGTGCACGAAGCTCAAGCAGAATGTCAACGGACACCCGACAGGTCCGTTCTCACGCGATAACCCCTCAGAAGCATCGATCTACGATTGGTTCGCTCATGGGACTGGCAACAATGGTGACGGTGAAGGCGATGGATTGGCGTGCGAGTAGGCGCTTTCGCTCTCTGCGGCGGCTATTCGTACCGTGATCGCTCATTCGTTGACGGGTTTACGCGTTAGTGGTTTCGCCGGCGTTGGCCTCGCATACCGGTGATACGTTCAGCCCGTGACGAGTGAACGCCTTCCGGCTGAAAAGCGGATGCGGCTGCGCTACTCCGGCATCTGTCGGCTTTGCAGCACCCCGTTGCCAGCCGGACAACACGGGATCTACGAGCGCGAGACGAAGACCGTTCGATGTGTTCAGTGCCCCGAGACAGCGGTTGGCGCCGACATCGAGGCCGAGACCGGTACCGAAACGGAGCCCCGGCCCGAACCCGAAATCGACATCGACGTGGCGGGTGGGTCCGCGCGGCGAGAGTACGAGCGTCGCAAGACGGGTCGGGAGCAGCGCATCCGAGCGGCTCATCCGAAGCTCGGCGGACTGATCCTGGCGCTATCTGATGATCCCCAGAGCACTCGCGCTTGGGAGCGCGGTGCCATCGGCGAGGAGCTGCTGGCCGAGCGACTCAAGGATCTCCCGAGCGATATGCGTGTTCTTCATGACCGCCGGGTCCCTGGTTCGCGGGCGAACTCTATGGTCGACTCAGGGCTGTGTTTCCGAGGAACAGCTGACCGAGGCGCGATGATGATTGACCTCCGTAGTTACACGGACACCATTTCCATAAATTAACGGATATACGTTCCGTATATTTACGAATTATGCCAAGCTTGATCCGTGAAGACGAACGAGATCGTGTGGCGGACGCTGGCCGAGGGTGCCCTTGCTGGTCGTCGCGAGTGGCCAGACCTCAGCGCGCTTGCCGCTGCCGTCGACGCCCCTGTCTCCAGCACTCACCAGGCACTTGGTCGCCTGGTGGAGATCGGCGCGGTCCAAACTCGGCGTCGTGGCGGGATCATTGTCGTCAGCCCCGAGAAGGTTGTGCTCACGATGGCGGCGAATCGCAACTTGATCCGCGACACCGTCGCGATGACCACGCTGAGCGCAGCCCAGAGTTTGACGAACGAGCATCCGACGGCTATCGCCTTTGGCGGAACGGATGCCGCGCTGCACTGGCTAGGGGGCGTCAACACGATCGCCGACAAGGGGACTCGGCTGATCTACGCCGACGCGGGCGTTACCCAAGGCCTCGCCAACGGCGAAGAGGTTCGGGTGGTCTCGCGCGACCGGGTCGCCGCGCGAGTGTGGCGGGAGGGCTACTCGAGCGTCGCTCAGACCTACGCCGACCTGTTTGCGATGCCCGGGTGGCAGGCCAGCGAGTTTCGCGCAGCCCTCCACTCGAGACTTTTCGAGCGAGCGGATTGGGAACAGCCCGCGGAGGAAGCGCATGTCTGAATCCCTGAATGAATCAGACGAGAAGATTCGCCGCGTCCTCGACCACGTCGGGCGCGACCTCGACCCATCGATCTTGATCGGCGGATGGGCGACGCACCTGCGGGTCGGGGGTGAAATCAGTCACGACATCGACCTGATCGTTACTCCGAGCTCTCGCTACCTACTCGATTCGGTCGTCGAAAGTCTCACGGACAACTCGGTCCACCTGGCCCGTAAGTTTCGCGGCGAGGTGGAAGGGGTGCATTTGGACATCTACCTCCCGCATGAGTCGAAACTCGGCACGAGGCTCAAGCTCAAGGTCGAAGTGCTCGCTGAGTACGTCGACGACGACATTGCTCCGCCCTGGTTGCTTCTGACGATCGAGGCGCATTTCGTCACTAAGCTCGCTGCGCTCTTCGATCGCTTCCGTTCGGAGAAGGGAACCAAGGATGCCCGGGAGGTTCTCGCTCTGTTGAAGAAGGGCGTTGATCCGGCCCTCGCGCTTCGAATGCTGTCCGAGGCGACCGCCGGACCACCGGGGGACATCCCCGGATACGTCGACGAGATGTTCCGACTCGTCCCGCAGCTCGTCAAGCTGTCCAAGGCCGACCAGAAAGCGATGATGCGATGGCGTCGCGAGTGGGCCCAGGCGGCGCTCGCGTATGCGTCTCCGCACACGCTTTCTCCGCGCACGCTGTGAGGACGATTGGGTATTGGGCGCCGAGGTCTGCTGGGGCAGCCCGGTAGCGTTGGTTCGTGCCCGCTCGCCCTTCTCGCCGCATTCTTCGCTTGCGGGCATCGATCGTCGGTATCGAGCCGGAGATCTGGCGCACCATCGATGTCGACGACAGCCTGTCGCTCGCCCAGCTGCACATGGTGCTGCAGGTGGTCTTCAATTGGTTCGGCTCGCACCTGCACCGGTTCTCCGAAGATGATCCCTGGGTGATGAGCAACGGCATCCCGCGCATCGGGCGGCAGCCTCGCGCGTGGGTGGATGCCTGGTCGCTGGCTGAGGCCGAGATTGAGGGTGAGGAGGATGAGGCCGACACGACCATCGGCGAGGCCATGCAGCACGATGGGCCGTTGTGGTACGTCTACGACTCGGGCGACAACTGGCTGCACCGCATCGACCTAGTCGACCGCCATGCCGCGCGGCCCGGCGAGCCACTCGCGCAGCTGATTTCCGGTGAGCGGCGCGCACCGTTCGAGGATTCCGGCGGCATCGGCGGCTACCAGGAAATCGCCGAAATTCTCGCCAACCCGTCGCACACCGATCATCGGTCGACGAAAGCGTGGGTCGCGACCGCCGTCGGACCGTGGGCGACAGGCGACCTCGAGGACGCCGATCTGGACGGTGCGCGCGACGAACTCGCCGCGCTGTTCAGCCGGGCGGGAGGAGATCTCGCGGGACTCGCGGATGCTTCGACCGGCGTCAGAGTCGACTCACCCATCGCTCAGTTCGCCTCCGACCTGCCCGTGCCATACAGGTCGAATCTGCGCCGGCACCTTCGGCGTAGCGAACTGCTCACACCCGAGCGGCTTCGTGATGAGGACGTCGCGGTCGCCGTGAAGCCCTACGCCTGGCTCATCGATCACATCGGAGTCGAAGGGCTGACGTTGACGAAGGCTGGATGGATGCCGCCCGCCGTCGTGCTAGAAGGGATGACGGCACTTGGCTGGCGCGACGACTGGATCGGCGAGGCGAACCGCGAAGATCTGACCTACCCGATGCGCGAACTGCGCGCATCAGCTGAACGGCTGCGCCTGATCCGCAAGGTGAAGGGTCGTCTAGAGCTTGTCGGCCGGACTCGTCCTGCGATCGGACGACCAGCGGTGCTTGCCGAGCAGATCGCGCGGATGCTGCTGCGCCAGCGGATGACGGACGGTCAGCGGGTCGCCAGCACCATATTCACGATCGGCCTGGCCGACGGGAGCATCGCGACGCGACGCGAAGCGGGGCGCCAGGTGATCGACGTACTGAACGAACTCGGCTACGTCGACTCGCAGGGTCGAGAACTCGACCAGCGCGGGTTCACGTCACTGACCGAGCCGGCACTCGACGTGCTTTATGCGCTCGGCCTCTGGCGGGCGGGGGGTCGGCGCCGTGACGTCCCTCCCACCACCGCTGTTCGCGCGATCGCCCGCCTCGCGCTCAAATAGCGAGGCGGGCTGACGCCGGTGCGACCACCCGGATCCCGGCCGACGCGGCACTGCCGTGATCGCATCGATGGAGATGATCGCCGGATGCCGACCCGCGGCACAATGCAACTCGGTATGCAGAAGCCAGGACGCCGCCAGGCGTCGCGAGGAATCAGTGAGAGCGGCGACGAGCGCTTCAGACTCGGTCTGCTCGATCACCAGTTTCATCGCGGCCGAGGTGTCCAGGTAGGCCACCGTCACCAGCGGCCTCGACTGTCATCGAGCAGCTGCCGTGTACTCACGGGCGAAACCGTCCGCGTGATGTCTGCCAGCGCATCACTACTGGTGCGGGCTGGCCTTGCCTCGCCTCGTGCGATGAGCCCGTCAAGGGGCTCGCCTCCTACGGGGACGATGAGGGCAGCCAGGCGGCCGTTGTTGCTGACCAGCACCGATTCGCCGGCCTCAACCCTGCGCAGGATCTCGCCACTGCGGTTGCGCATCTCGCGATGTGTCACGGTCTCCACGGGACGTAGCGTAGCGCGCTGTAGCACGCTCGACTCGGAAAGAACAGGGCGGTCGTCGCCCTGCCGGACCTGCTCGTCCCGCTCCCTACAGCTTCTAGTGGAGCAGGGGAGTCAGAAGTTCGGCGATCGCCTGCTCCGTGCCCTCGGCGCTCAGGTTGCCGTCGAAACGCAGGATGCGCCACGTTGTCGCGTCGCAGACCGCGACGATCTCGGCGAGGTGGCGCTTCGTTGTCTCCTCGTTCGGTTGGGGGGGCGAGATGCGCGGCGAAGGCACGGCGGCACCAGTCGACGTGGTAGGCGCGTCCGTGTGCGGCGAGCTCGGGGAGCCCCGGCACGAGTGGCGCCTCGGAGTATGTCTTGAGGATCAACAGGCCGTAGTCCTCGTAATGTTCGACCAGTGCACGCATGGTCTCGGCAGGGCTGGCGCGCATGGCAGCCTCGCGTCGAGCGACGATGCGTCCCAGTTCCCGCTCGACCGTCGTCGTCATCAACACGGGTTTGTTGCCGAACCTGCGGATCACGGTCTGTGCGGTGACACCTGCGTCCGAGGCGACGTCTTCCAGTCGGATCAACTCGTAGGGCGTGGTTCGTAGACGCTCCAGCATCGCGTCCACGATCCGCTCGCCCGTGAGTGCGGCGGCGTCGGCGCGAGCAGACATCCGGTACTTGCGCTCATTCATGTTAGTCAGGGTGACATCAAATCATGGATACCTTCACAGAACGCCTCGAACGAGTAGACACCCGCCTCGGCTCCCTGGCCGTGCGCCGCACCGGAAGCGGCCATATGACCGTGCTGTGGTCGTCGATGTTCGTCGACAGCCATACGTGGGATGGGGTGCTGCCCCTGCTGCTGGCGGGTGCACCCGGCCGCGAGTACGTGCTGATCGATCCGCCAGGACTCGGGCGCAGCGACGTGCTCGCCCGGCGCACCAGCATCGCCGAGGCCGCAGACCGCCGCACGTGACGCGCTGCGCGGTCTCGGTGCGACAGCGCCGGTCGACTGGGTCGGCAATGCCTTCGGCGGCCACGTGGGTTACCAGCTTGCGACGGATGCCTCGGTGCTACGTAGTTTCGTCGCGATCAGCGCACCGACCGAACCGCTGCCGCCGGACCTTAGGCGCAAGATCGCGATCCTTCACCCCCTGTTGCGGCTTGCGGGCCCCATCCGACCCGTGCGCGAAGCGGTCGTTGCGGCCATGCTGACGGATGCTTCGGCGGCCACTCCCGGCATCCGCGACATCGTGATCGAGAGCCTGGGGCGGCCGACGCGCCAAAGCATGAGCCGGGCACTGAGATCGTTCATCGTCGACCGTACGGATGTCACGGATCGGCTAACGAACATCCGCGTGCCGAGCTTGTTCATAGCCTCGGACGACCGAGGGGATTGGAGTCCGCAGGACGCGCGTCGTGCGGCGGAGCTGACGCCGGACGCGACATCGCTCACGATCTCGGCAGCGCGTACGCTCGTGCCGCTCGAACAACCCGCAGCAGTCGCAGAGGCGCTGATGACGTTCTGGGCGCACCTGAGGTGAGGCGGATAGGAGGGCGAGATTGAGCCAGCGGAGAGACGAAGCTCATTCGAGCACATTGCTCATGCACGCGTCATTTGGTGGCATTCTGCAGAGCAAAGTGCTTTCTTGACCCTGAGTGACTGAAGGTGGACCTAGACATCAGAAACACACACCATCACTGATACCTCAAGAGCGGCTAGTTCCGGGCGATTTTTGCCCGCATTTTGCCCGCAAAGTGTTTGCTGCAACGTGTTTTTATGGGTTGCGCGACGTCGTACTGATTTCAGAGAATCCGCGTAATAATGCGGTTTTTGCTGGTTCGGGTCGAATTGAGCATTATGCTCAATTGTGTTCGAGTCCCTCCAGGGGGTCTGTCGGCATTTTTCCGCCTGACCGGGGATTGCTCTAGGTCGAGCCGTCCGTCATTCGCGCTCCAAAGCACACTGCGCCTCCCCGCCTTGGTGACGAGGAGGCGCAGTGTGGCGCGCGGCGCCGGGAACGTCAGTTCAGGATGAACGTGTACGTCGAGGTGTTGCCGGCGACGTCGTAGACGACGAGGGTGTTCTCGCCCTTCACGCCACCGAAGGTGCCCGGCTTGATGAAGTTGACGTCCGACCACGCGTTGTTCGTGAGGTCCTTGACCTTGCCGTTGAGCGTGACCTTGTCGATCTTGCCTACGTCGCTCAGTTTGAAGCTGATCAGGTCGTAGCCCGCACCGTTCGCGACGGAGTAGGCGGCGCCATCCTTGATGGTCGCCTTCGGTGCCGTGGCGTCGATCGTGAACGCGAACGTGCTGGTCTGCGAGATATTGCCTGCGAGGTCCTGCGCGTTGTACTTCACGGTGTAGGCGCCGTCGGGCAGCGTCACCGTGGCGGTGTGCGTACCGCTCGCGGCGCCGTTCTGCGCGGAATGCGTGCTCTTGACGAGCTTGCCGTCCTTGTAGATGTTCGCGACGATGCGCTGAAGGCCCTTGTTGTCGGTGGCATCGACCTGGACCGAGAGTGCCTGGAACGGACCCGCCGTCGTGGGCGAGATCAGCGCGACCTGGGGGCGCACGGTGTCGGGCAGTTCTTCGAGCGTGACGGTGAAGGCCGGGTTCCAGAAGTAGTTCCACGCCTCAGTGGATGAGAACCAGTAGGCGCCATCGCGCTCGGTCACCGTGATGTCGGGCTCGCCGTGGTTCGACGCTGTGACCGCCGACACACGGTAACCGGCCGGTGCAGTGACCCGCACCCCGAGATCGCCGGGAAGGTGGCGGATGTAGCCGCTGGGCTGGAACGCCTCGTAGGTGCCGGCTCCGCCCGCGAAGTCGTACTCGGTGGCCGGGTACCAGTCCTGGGCCGAACCGAGCTCGACGCCGACGCCGGCTGCGGGAGTGCCGTCGGCGTAGACGACGTTCGCCACGAGACGGAGCGCGCTCATGCCGACGAGACGCTCTTCGCCGTCCTCATCGATCGTGACCTCGAGCAGACCCTGGGGCCCGAAGTACTCGGCGACGGGCAGGCGCTCGATGTCGGCGGCGCTGGTCGCGCCCGTCGCATCGAAGAGGACCTCACCGGGAGGGTTGTTCGGGAAACCGAGGTAGAGCTTTGCGGGACCGACGGGAATGTCGGTGAAGCGGTACAGGCCGTCCGAGTCTGCGCTGAGGTAGTGCCGAGTGCCGTTCACGTCGATCAGCTGCGCGGCGTGGCTCGTGTTGAGACGATCGGTGTCGCCGCCCGGCGCCACCTTGGACGTGTCGAACAGCCCGTCGGCGTAACGGTCATCGAATCGCGTGACCGTCAGGTCGCCGGTCGCACCATCGGTCGGCTCTTCGGCCACGGCCGCCAGCGGTGTCGCCACCATCGCCACGACCAAGCCCGCTGCCGCGGACCATCCTAGAGTTCGTGCAGTACGCATGTGTCATCCCCATTTTCGTATCCGGTGTATCGAGCGGAGCCATTGGCCCCACACCGAACGTAGGCAGGGTGCTGCGCGGAAACGCCGCTGCACGGGGCTGTTCACGGCATCGTCTTCGAGGCTTCAGGAGACCTTCACTCCTCGACGCGGAGTGCGCAGCCGCGACCTACTTGATGGGGCGACGGCACGCGTGAAGCTGTGGAAGCGTCAACGCGTTTCGTGCGGGATGCGCAGCCCCTCGAGCTGCGCGCTATGGAAGGCGGCCTCGACCTTCATGCCGCCTCCGATGACTTCACGCATCCTGTGGGCTAGCCCGACAGCGAGGTCTGCGGACCGACTTCGACTCGCGGCTTCGATACCTTTGCGATCATGACTACCGACACTGCCCTCTGGCTTATCGTCTTCAACGTCGCCTTGTGGGCACTTGTCACGATCTTGTCGCTCCTCGTCGCGTATTTGGTGATCCGTCTCGCCGTCTCCCATGCGCTGCGATCACACACTCGCTGGATCGATCGCGGCAAGCCGTAAGCGCCGGACTCTTGACGGGCAAACGGTTGCTGGATCACCCGTTATTGACGGCGTGATCCATCTATTCGCTATGGTGAGCTGACGCGCCGGGGGGGAGCAGCGGTCCGGCTCATAGAGGAGTCGGTCACCACTCACCGGGGGAAACGGTTAGGCGCGTATGACCGGGGGAGGATCTGCCCTCAGCGATGCAGCGAAGGGGAACTTCCATGACTAATCCCGATGATGGCCGTCCGACATATGCGGCGGGTTGGTACGCCGACGTAAATGCGCCAGGTAGTGAGCGCTGGTACGACGGCACGGCCTGGACCGAACACGTCCGCCCGGTCCAGACGCCACTTCCGCCGGAGGTTGCCGCCGCGACTGCGGCGACCGCCGCCTACCCCGCGCCCGTCGCCGAGGCTGTCACGACCGCCTACGTCGCACCTCCCTCTCCGTCGGTCACGCCCGCGACGGCGGGGCCCGTAACGAAACGCCCCTGGTACAAACGCAAGGGCATAATCATCCCCGTCGCGATCGTCGGTGGCCTCATTGTGGTGTCTGGCATCGGGAGCGCACTGGGCGGTGGCCGGGACGACATCGTCGCTGACCAGCCTCTCGCAGCGCAAACGCCGGAGGCCGAAACCGAGGTAGTAGTCGAAGCCGTCATGGTTGACGTCCCAAACGTCGTTGGCATGAGCGGTTCGGATGCGCAGGCCGCGCTATCAGCGTTGGGGTTTCAGATTGATGTCGGCGGTGGCGACGTCACGATGCCCGTGACCGCTCAGGACATCGCCGCCGGTGCCCAGGCCGAAGAAGGATCCACCGTTCGGCTGACTCTTCAAGAAAAGCCGAAGCTGACCCTCGGGCAAGAGAATGCGCTTGACGGCGCTGAGCAGTATCTCGACTTCATGCCGTTCAGCCGCGCCGGGCTCATCGAGCAGCTCACCAGTGAGTACGGTTCCGGTTTTGCCCCGGAGGATGCCGAGTTCGCGGTCGCCACACTGGAGCAGGCGGGGAAGGTGGATTGGAACGCTGAGGCCGCCGAGGCCGCGCAGTCGTACCTAGACGCGATGTCTTTCAGCCGCGACGGGCTGTACGACCAGTTGACCAGCTCCTACGGGGCCGGTTTCACGCCAGACCAGGCGAACGCCGGCCTCGCCGCCGTCGGGTACTGACGGGGATCGCACCAGGCCTCATACAAGTGGCCTGTCGAGTCACCCCGGCAGGCCACTTGTGGCGGATCCCGCCGGTCGAACTGCTTCTATGACCGGGATGGTCAAACGTCTCTTGCTCGCTCGGACCAGTGCTCCGCCGCCCCGGCGTCCGGCCGGCGTGGCACGCTGGAACGATGAAACGTCCCGCACTTCGCGCGCGGCTGCTCACCGCGCTCGCGGGCGATCCAAACGGCACGCCGCGGTGGGTGCGTGAGATCGCCGACGGCGATGACGACGGGTACTTCCCCGACGGGGGCGCGGTCTGGACGGTCCACGCGGGAACCGCGACCTTCGTCGCCGGCATCCGGGCGCTGCTCATCCAAGCCCTTCATCCCGGCGCGATGGCCGGCGTGCACGACTTCTCGCGCTACCGCGAGGATCCGATCGGGCGCCTGACCGGCACCGTGCGCTGGATCATCTGCGTCACGTACGGCTCGACGGCGCAGGCGCAGCAAGAGACGGCGCGAGTCGGCCGGATGCATCAGCGAGTCGCGGGGACCTACGTGACGGATGCCGGCACTCATGCCTATTCGGCGTCGGACGCCCGTCTCGTGGAATGGGTGCATCTCGCGTTCACCGAGGCTTTCTTGGGCGCGCACGAACGTTGGGGCGGGCCGATTCCCGGAGGTGCCGACGAGTATGTGCGCGAGTGGGCGACCGCCGGGCGTCTCATGCGTCTGCAGAATCCGCCCGAAACCGAGGCCGATCTGCGCGAGAGGATGCGCGGATTCCTCGTCGGCGGAGAGCTCCGCCGCGACGAGCGCGTCGACGAGGTGGTGCGGTTCTTGCGTGGCGTGCCCTTCACCGGCTCGATGCGAGTTGCCTATCGCGTGCTGTTCGCCGCCGCTGTCGCGAGCCTGCCGCGCCCATACCGACAGCTGCTCGGTGTGCGTCGCACGCTCCTGCCCGTCGTGACGGCGACGCGCCTCGTGCTCGCGGTTTCGCAACGCGCTCTCGGCTCGGGTCCTCGCGCGCAGGATTTCGCTCGAGAACGGCACCGCCGCCTCGTGCTCGAACAGGCCGGAGGCCATCCCGCGGGTTGAGCTTCGCCCCCGCTGTCGGATCAACGGGAGCCGCGCCTCGGTCACTAAACGTCGGCGCCTTAACTACACGGTGCGCACGTCAGCGAGACTCTTCGTACGCCCGAACGTAAAGGAAGCTCGATGATCACTGTGCATCTTCGCTACGAGATCGATCCCCACAAGGTCGACGACTTCACCGAGTACGGCCGTGCGTGGATCAGACTCGTGAACAAGCTCGGTGGCAATCACCACGGGTACTTCATGCCCAGCGAAGGCGACAGTGACGAGGCATTCGCACTGTTCACGTTTCCGTCGCTGGCAGAGTACGAAATCTACCGAAGCGCCTCGAAGACTGATCCGGACTGTCAGGCGGCCTTCGAGCTCGCCCGCACGACCGGCTGCATCCTTCGCTACGAACGTCGGTTCCTCTCCCCGGTGTTCTCATAGCGGTTGTTCACCGGGCAGCAGAACGCCCCTTGGCGAGGAGCGCGAAGACGAGCACACCAACTGCAACGAGAGTAACGACCATTGCCGCGCCCATGACGGTTGCATCGAGGGGGAGCATTGCGCATCCGGCCGACGTATCTTCGTACTCGCAACTGCGCCAGGGCTGAAAGAAGTAAACGACGGCGACTATCGCCCCCGCGAGTGCGACGAGCGCACTCCCGCCAACCAACCACCCGCGCACCTTTGGGCCCATGGTCCAAGCCTACGAGGCGCCATCCGGCGACTCGCGCCGACTGACAGGTACCTGCTGGTACCTTGAATTAACAACTGTCGAACTCGGAGGCCCGCATGGCAATGAACTTGCGACTCGACGCCGCACACGAAGAACTCCTCGAGGCGCTCGCCGCACAGGAGCGGCGCACCAAGACCGAGATCGTCAAGCTCGCGATAGAGGAGCGTGCCGCTCGCGCGGACAAGAGCGCGCGGACGAGGGCGATCTTCCAGCGGATTCGGGACGAGGACGCTGCTCTCCTGGACGCTCTTTCTCAGTGACGGACTACCTCGAGCCGGTCGATGTCGAGGACCTCATTGCGTCGATGGGCTTCCACCTGCGCGACAGGAATCTGTTGCTCTCGGCGCTCGCCGCGCCGCTGCCCGTGTTCGGCGAAGAGGTTTACGCGAGCGTCCAGAGCAAGGCTGCGGCGCTCATGATCGCGATCAACCGCGACCACCCTCTGGCGGACGGCAACAAGCGGCTGTCGTGGATCGTCGCCAAGGCGTTCCTGGCTCTTAACGGGGAGCACCTTGCCGCCGATTCGGTTCGTGAAGGGGACGCGTTCATTCGCGCGGTCGCTGGCAACCAGATCAAGCTTGACGAAGCAGTGGGTTGGATCGAGGCCCACTCAACGCGGCTCTAGGAGAGACAGCCCTCCGGTTCCGCCCATCACTAACGCAGCCAGATGGACGCGCTGATTCCTACTCTGCGAGGGGGCATGACCTCGACGGTGCAGACGGACTTCGCCGGAACCGCCGACCTACCAGATCGTGCCGCCGCCGATCGAGATGCCGCCCCACGTGAGTGCGATGAAGATCGCCGCGAACACGACGGGCGCGATGCCCTTGCCGCTCCGCGCAAGGCCCTTGAGCAGCGCGATCACGCCGAGGATCGCCGCGATGATCGAGAGGCCACCACCGAGGATCAGTCCGATGAACAGCGGGATCGGCATGAGGACGAGCCCGGCCAGCGCGACCCAGAAGGCGGCCCAGGCGGTTCGATTGGTCAGGCGCTGTGCGGAAGAAGACATGGGTCGATTATCCGGCATCCGTAACGCTCTCGATCAATTGCGTGCTGCGCCAACCACAACAGTCGCGCGACGCACCGCCTCGATGGCACGGCTCACGTCCCGCTCGCTCGTCTGCCAGTTCGACACCGAGAGCCGCAGCACCGCTCTGCCATGCCACTCGGATCCCGACATCCACACCTCGCCGTCTGCGAGGATCGCGTCAGTCACCGCTCGTGTTCGCTCGTCGTCTTCGAATGCGATCGCCACCTGGGTGAAGACGACGTCATTGAGGATGCGCGCACCCGGGATCGCGGCGATCCCCTCGGCAAGCTGCCGTGCTCGTAGGGTCAAACGGTCGACGAGGTCGGCAACGCCCGAGCGTCCGAGGGCTCGCAGCGTCGCCCACACCGGAACGCCACGCGCGCGGCGGGACATCTCGGGCACATATTCGTAGGGGTTTCCTCCGCCGTCATCGAAGTGGGCGAGATACGGCGCATGCATCGACATGGCGGCCCGGTGAGCTGCTCGATCTCGCACGATCACCACCCCGCTGTCATGGGGAACATTGAGGGTCTTGTGAGCATCCGTCGCCCAGGAGTCGGCGAGCTCGACGCCCCGCGTCAGGTGACGCAGCGCCGGCGAGGCAGCGCCCCAGAGCCCGAACGCCCCGTCCACGTGGACCCAGGCGCCGTGGCGGCGGGCCGCGGGGATGAGCGCATCGAAGGGATCGCTGTCGCCCGAATGGATGTTTCCCGCCTGCAGGAGCACGATCGTCGGTTGGTCGGTGTGAGCTTCGAGTGCAGACTCGAGCGCTGCGGGCAGCATCCGTCCCTGATCGTCGACGGAGACGAGTTCCGGCCGGGGCAGGCCGGCGTAGCGGACAGCTTGCAGAGCCGATGTGTGCACTTCTGCGCCCGCGAGGACTCGGATGCGCGGACCATCCGCGAGTCCACGGTCTTCGTCCCACTCCGCGCGACGGAGCAGGACACTGCGGCCGACCATGATCCCGGTCAGGTTTGCTGTCGTCGCGCCGGTGACGAAGGCCACGGTTGCGTCATCGGGCAATCCGAGTAGGTCGAGCAGCCAACGACCCGCGATCCGCTCGGTCGCACTGACGCCGGGCGTGGGGGAGAGCATCCCGGCATTCTGATCCCAGGAAGACACGAGCCAGTCGGCCGCGATCGCGACGGGGTGTGCTCCGCCGATGACAAACCCGAAGAACCGGCCGGAGCCGTGCGCCGCCAGACCCGGTTCGATCGCTCGTGCGAGTTCGTCGATCACGTCGGCCGCGTCGGTCGGGCCGTCGGGAAGCACACCGAGTCGGGACTCCATCTCGGCCATCCCCGCCCGTGGCGTGATCGCTCTCGTGCCGAGCGAACCGATCCACTCGAGAGAATGCGCGTGGGCACGATCCAGGGCCGCCTGATACTCGAAGTCACTCATACCCGAAGCCTGACGCTGCGGGCTGGCGACGGTAAGGCCCGTTCGGGTCATCCTGTCTGGAAGATGAGCACGTTTGCCGCGCCGACCCGCGCGTCGCGCGGCGACATCGGAACCTCGCTGGTGGTTTTCTACTCGCGGCCCGCCGCCTTGCGGATGTGCTGCGCGATCGTCCGCTCCGTCTCGGGCGTCAGCGAGATGATGGCGAACGAGGTGACCCACAGGTCACCATCGTCGAGCTGCGCCGCTTCTTCGAACCCGAGTGTCGCGTAGCGTGTGGTGAACTTCGAGGCGGCTTTGAAGAACACCACGATCTTTCCCGCATCGTCGGCATACGCGGGAAAGCCGTACCAGGTCTTCGGCATGAGGTGTGGGGCGACATCGGACACGATGCGGTCGATTCCCTCGGCGAGAACCCGGTCGTCGTCGGGCATCGCCGCGATGGCTTCGCGAACCGCTTTCTCGCCTGCGGCGCGGGACTTGCCCGCCTTCTCTTGCGCGCGCAGTTCGGCAGCGCGCTGTTTGACGGCTTCTCGCTCATCGTTCGACAGCCCGGCAGTCTTCTCAGCCATGCTTGCTCCTGTTCGATCTCGGGTCTAGCCCTGCGCCCATGATCACGCTAGGACGTGCCATCCGCCAGCGCTTCTCGAATCTTGATCGGTCGCTCAACGCGCCGTGGGCTCCCCGTCCGCGGCCCACGCGACACCTAAGGCGAATAGTGTCGAGACGCCGTACTGCTCCATTGCCGCCGCGATGCGTCGTCGACCCGTGCGCGGATTGATACCAAGTCGGCGAGACGCCGCGTCGAGAGTGACGCCCTGCTTCATCAGCGAAAGAAGCGGTGCCCACGGCTCCTGCAAGCCTCCAACCGGCTCGGCGCGGCGCCAGAGCTCGAGAAAAAGGCTGCGCCCCAGCTCGGCGAGAGACGCGCTCCGCACCCCGACGACGCTCGACGGCCACCCCTCGCCCCACTCGATCGGCAACGCGAGTACATCGCCATCGATCCAGAACCAGCTGGGAAGGTCATCGAGCAAGCGAAACTCCACGCCGACCGCCGCGTAGCGCTCGGCGATCGCCACGAGGCGGGGGTCATCGGCCATCGAACGCGGGACGAGTGAGCGCACCGATCGTTTGCCAGCGAACACCTCGGCAAAGCGGCTGGCGCGCGCGGAATCGGTCTGCAAGAAGCGCCCGAGATCGGGAAGCACCGACCACGCAGTGTCGCTGTTCTGCTGCGCGATGTCGTACCAGAGGTCTTCGGCCGCCCGCGGGCCGTGCCGTACGAAGACGGGAACGACGTCACCGGATGCCTCGCCCACCGCCCAGTGCCGCAACAGGCCCGGAAGGTCGGCAAGGAGTGACTCGATCCGCGTGGCCGACGCATCCGCCGTCCGCCGCATCTCGCGCACCTCGCGTTCGACGACGTCTGCCGTCCACTTCGCGGGCGTCGGGTAGGAGATGGAATGCCCGCGCACGGAGATCGCACCTGACTGTGCGATACGCGCGACGGCCTCGGCGGCTTCGGTCTCGTCCGCGTGCGCGGTGGAGGCGAGTTCCGCCACCGTCCCGGGGCGACTGCGATAGATGAGTTCGAGCAGGGTCTTGTCGTCCAAGTCCACCTCCGGAGCGCGGGTGGACACCATCATGCCGCATATGACCGCATCCGGACGTCCTCTTGCGGTCGTGGCCGCAAGCGGAGGTTGTCTTGTCCGGTTCCGTCCACCCACACTGACAGAGGGGGATCGGGGCCCATGGCTTCGTAAGTGGACGTAGGGAGCCATGGGTCCGCCACCACACTCGACGGGAGCAGCCACATGAACGGCATGAGCAGCAGCACACGTAAGGGCGTCATCCGCGCCTTCGCCGTCTCGACGGTGGCATCACTCGCGCTGGGAATCACGGCGTGCACGTTCGATTCGAACGACGAAAAGTCGTCAGGGAGCGCGCTGGCCGTCGCCCTCGGCGACGCACCCAACCAGGACGTCGTCGAGCTCTACACGGATCGCGACACGGCGGTGTCCGCAGCCGTCGATGTGCTCCCCACGTTCATCGAGAAGGCGCTCGAGCAGACGGGCGTGCCCGGCGCCGCAGTCGCCGTCGTCTCGAATGGCGAGGTCGTGTTCGAAGAGGGATACGGCGTGCGGGACATGACGACAAACGAGCCCGTGGACGTCGACACAGTGTTCCCGATCGCGTCGTTGTCGAAGCCCCTGTCGTCGAGCATCGTGGCCAAGGCGATCACCGAAGACGACGAACTGTCGTGGGAAGATCCTGTCGTCGAATACCTGCCCGACTTCGCCCTGAACGATCCGTATGTGACGGAGCATGGCAAGATCGCGGACTACTTCTCGCACCGCACCGGAATTCCGACCGGTGCCGGCGACGACCTCGAAGACATCGGCTTCGATGTCGACTACATCATGGCCCACATGGATCAGATCCCTCTGGCATCGTTCCGAGACACGTACCAATACTCCAACTTCGGGCTGACCGTGGGCGGTGAGGCGGTCGCGGCGTCGCGCGGTCAGACGTGGGCCGAGACCGCGCAGGAACTGCTCTTCGAGCCGCTCGGCATGACCTCGACCACCACTCTCCACGACGAATACCTCGCCGCGGATGACCGCGCAGCGATGCACGCGCGCACTGGCGACGGTCAGTACGAGCAGCTGTTCGACCGCGATGCTGATGCCGAGGCGCCTGCCGGCGGTGTCGCATCCACTGTCGGCGACATCGCGAAGTGGATGAATATGGTGCTGGCCAATGGAGAGGTCGACGGTGCCGAGTTCATCGACCCGCTGGTGCTCGCGAACACCTATTCGGCTCACTCGATCACCGGGGGCGACGCGCGGAACCTGACGTCGCGCACCTCGCACTACGCCTTCGGTATGAACGTCGGCTCCACGGTGACCGGCCGCGTCAACATCAACCACTCCGGCGCATTCGGGTGGGGCACCGCCACGAACGCCACGATGATCCCCGACCTGAACATCGGGATCGTGGTGCTCACGAACGGAGCGCCGTCGGGAGTACCCGAGGCGATCGCCTCGGAGTTCGTCGACCTCGTCGAGTTCGGCGAAGAGACGCGACCCTGGCTCGAGCTGTGGCCCGAGCGGTTCGCAGGCTTCGCCGACCCGGCGGGCGACCTCGTCGGCGAGAACCCGCCCACGGGTGCTGCGGCCGCGGGGCCCGCCGCCGACTACGTCGGGACGTACACGAGCCCCTACTTCGGCAACTTCATCGTGACGGACGACAACGGCACCCTCACCGGTGCGCTCGGGCCCGAGGGTGGCTACACGTTCGAGATCGATCCCTGGGACGGCGACACCCTGTCGTTCGTGCCGACCGGTGAGAACGCGCTGCCCGGGTCGCTCTCGTCGGCGGTCTTCGTCCGCGAGGGCGGTCAGATCGCCGGGGTCACCCTGACGTACTTCAACAAGTTCCCGGGTGAGCACCAGGAGCCGAACGGGCTCGGCGTCTTCACCCGCGCCGGCTGACGCGCCGCGGACGCGGGGTCGGGGTTCGTTCCTGGCGACCGGGAATAGGTTGGGTTCATCCGGTGCGATGCGCCGTGCTTGCTTGTATCGAGGGAGTGCAACGAGATGAGACCACTGCGCTACGCGATCAACGTCACGCTCGACGGCTGCGTCCACCACGAGGCGGGGGTTGCTCCCGACGAGGAGTCGATGCGGTACTGGGTCGCGGAGATGGAACGAGCGGATGCGCTCCTCTTCGGCCGGGTGACCTACGAGATGATGGAGGCCGCGTGGCGGCGGCCGACCGCGGGCGGGTGGCCCGACTGGATGCAAGAGTGGGAAGTCCCGTTCGCCGAAACCATCGACCGGGCGAAGAAGCACGTGGTGTCGAGCACGCTGAGTGGGGTCGACTGGAATGCCGAGCTCCTGCAGGGTGATCTCGTGGAAGCGGTTGGGCGGCTCAAACAGCAGCCCGGCGAGGGACTGTTCGTGGGGGGCGTGACGCTACCGCTGGCGTTGGCCGATCAAGGGCTGATCGACGAGTATCTGTTCCTCGTGCAGCCCGTCCTCGCCGGACACGGGCCGACGTTGCTCGCCGGTCTGCGCGAGAGAATCCAACTCGAGCTCGTCGACCGCTACGAGTTCCGCTCGGGTGCGGTCGCAGTGCGATATCGACCGGTTCGTGGTTGAGTGACCGCATGGAGACGACAACATCCGCCGACGGTACGGTCATCGCTTTCGAGCAGTTCGGCGAGGGGCTGCCCGTCGTCATCGTCGGTGGTGCGTTCTCGACGGCGGCCGACGGTGGAGCGCTCGCCGCGGCGCTCATCGGGGTCGGCTTCCGGGCGGTCACGGTCGACCGGCGGGGGCGAGGTTCGAGCGGCGACAAACGCGGGTCGACTCCCGCGGACGAAGCGGACGACATCACCGCGGTGATCGAGGCCATCGGCGGCAACGCGATCGTCGTCGGGCACTCGTCCGGGGCCATCCTCGCCCTGTTCGCAGCCTCGCGTGGGGCCTCGATCCGGGCGCTCTTCCTCTCCGAACCCCCGTTTCACTTCGACATCGGCGATCCCAAACCCCCGCTCGCGGACCGTCTTCAGCGGCTCGTCGATGCGGGACAGAGTGACGAGGCCGTCGTGACTTTCCAGCTCGAGGGCGTGGGTTTGCCACGCGAGCGGGTCGAGTCGATCCGGCAGAGCGAGATGTTCGCGGGACTCGTCGCGATCGCGCAGTCAACGGTCTACGACGCGCGCCTCGCGGCGGAGCTCTCCACCCCGACGCCCGAGATGCTGTCGGTGTCGCAGCCGGTCACGATCCTGCGCGGTGCGCAGACATTCCCGATTCTCATCACCGCCGCTGATCGTCTCGCCGAGGAGATGGATGACGCGGAGCTGGTGGTCGTACCCGAATCAGTCATGCACAGGCTCGATCCTGCGGCCACGGCTCGTATCGTTCTGCGGGCGTCGGATGACGCGGGAGCTCGCTCGCGCCAGCCGGAGTGAGTCGAGCGCAGGTTCTGTCCGGCACCAGGATCGCGAGGGGCTCAGTCGCCTTCGTCCCCCAGCGCACCGCCACCTCGGCCACGGCGAGCCGCCGACATACGCTGAGATGACCGCAAACGGAAGGACCAGCGTGCCCGAGAACACTCCGCATGACGCACCACATCACATCCCGGCGCCGGGTGAGCCATCCGTTCCCGAACTCGAAGAAGACGAGAACATCCCACCCCGCCCCGAGGAAGAAGCCGCCGACGTTCTGCGGGCGCGTCCGGACGTTGAAGATCACTCGCTTCAGCCTGAGTAGGCGAACGCTGGTCAGACCCGACCCAATCGGTCTCGAACGATCGGGTGCGGATGCCGCGGGGCGAGCAGGCTGGACGTCGTAAGGGGGAAGCCATGATCGCCGTTCTCAATCGCGTCGTCGAGTACATCGAGCAACACCTCGATGACGAGATGGATGTCGCCTCGTTGGCCACTCGCCTCGGCACGACGGAGTACCACCTGCGACGGATGTTCTCGTCGTTGGCGGGCATGCCGCTGTCGGAGTACGTCCGGCGTCGCCGCATGTCGGTGGCCGCAGCGGACGTGCTCGGTGACGGCGATCTGTTGGGCATCGCGGTGCGCTACGGGTACGGGTCGAACGAGGCATTCGGCCGGGCGTTCCGTGCCGTGCACGGTGTGGGTCCGGGTGACGCGCGTCGCAATGGCGGCCCCCTGCGCAGTCAACCGCAACTCAGGTTCCGCCTGACCGTAGAAGGGAACTCCACGATGGACACTCGCATTGCCGACCGGCCCAACTTCCGCCTCATCGGCCACTCCGCTCGTGTGCCGCTGATTCACGAGGGCATCAACTCGCACATCCAGGCGCACATCGCCTCGCTGCCGCCGGAGGCGCACGCTCGACTCAAGGCACTGAGCGACACCGAACCCGCGGGATTGCTCCAGGTGAGCGCCGACGTCGATCCGGACTACACGGAGGGGACGGACCTGACCTACCTGCACGGCGTCGCCGTCACGGACGCCACGGCTGTGCCCTCGGATCTCGACACCATCGACGTTCCGGCCGGAGCTTGGGCGGTGTTCCGAACGACAGGCGCGTACCCCGAAGTACTGCAGGAGACGTGGGCGGCGACCGCAACCGACTGGTTCCCCTCCAATCCCTGGAGGCTGCGGCCCGGCCCGTCGATCGTCGCCGTGCTCGAGCGCACCGATGACTTCAGCACCGCAACGTGCGAGTTGTGGCTGCCCGTCGAGCGCGAATGAACTCGAGGCGTCCGGTGCCTGTCGGTCGGTGATCGGGTGCCCGGAAGGGGGTTGACCGCTCAGGGAGACGCTCTTACGCTCGCGGGACAAAGCGGACGAAGGATGGGCCGATGAATACGAAAGGCGTGCGCCGCTGGGTGGACCGGTACGAGCGCGCCTGGCGGGAGCAGAACAGCGCGGCCGTTGCGCGTCTATTCACCGAGCAAGCGCAGTACCTCGATTCGCCGTACGAGGTACCTCGGATCGGTCACGACGCCATCGCCGCCGAGTGGAACGATCCTCGGCCCTTCACCATGGCTGTCGAATCCATCACCGCCGACGGGTCTCACGCGGTCGTCCGGGTGAACGTTTTCTATTCGGAACCCGAGCAGGAGTACGCGGACCTGTGGGAGCTCGACTTCGCCGAAGACGGCCGCGTCGAACGGTTCGTCGAATGGGCGTACTGGCCCGGCAAGCCGTTCACCGCGTCCTCTCCCGACTAGCCATTACCTCGCCCGGCGTCAAGCCCCGCGCCGAATCCGCTGACGTGGTTCACGGTGGATGCGTCGGATCCGCAACGCGGCGGATGCGGCGAGGGAGGCGAAGATGTTTGCGGAACACCCCGGTGACGAGGTGCGCACACCCGAACTCGTGTGGGTCGGTCACGGCGCCTGGGTCGCCCGGGATCCGGACCTGTCGGACAATGATGCCCGACGGGTTATCGCCTACGTCGAGCATCGTGACCACCGTGTTGACGTCGTCTGGGTGCGGGAGCGTCGCCCCGTGAGTTGCTTCGAGACTCTGCGCGACGCCATGCACGAGGTGGCGCGCTCGTGCGGCGAGCACGAACAGGAATCCGTTGCGGATGCGTCGCGCGACGCCCGCTCGCGCTCCGCGCTCCTCGGTTAGATGTCGTCGGCGTCTGCCCAGCCCGTCGGCTCGCGTTCCGACTGGGTTCGCGCGACCGAATTCAGAGCGGTCTGGACCTGCTTCAGATGTGCGACCGCGTCTTCGTCGATCAGCTCGTCAAACTCGCTTTGCGTGTCTACGGCGACGATCTGGCTCGCGGGACCGACCAAGAATGTCGCGGTTCCTCGGGACCCGTCGTTTTGGAGGATCGGAATCTCGACCGTCTGCGATGCCTCCGCATTCGCGAGACCCCGGCTCAGCTCCAGCAATGCAATGGCGATGTCATCGCCCGTCAAGTAGTCGCCCCCGGCGTAGCTGATCACCTTCATACGTGCATTTATACGCGCCGCCAGATTCTTCGTCGGGGGTCTTGTCTGGACGCAAGACGCGCGCTATGCAACCCAAACGGGACGGCGCCACTGGTGGCGTCGATACCGCGTACGCTGCGGCGATCGAGGCCGGCGCTGCCCCGATCGCGGTTCCGGCGTCGCGGGAGTGGGCGGTCGATCCGGATACATCGCAGACCCCGAGGGAAATCGGTGGGAGATCGCGTGGGCTCCCAGCGCGCGGTTCGACGCCCGCGGGACGTTGACCGGCTTCGGTGCCTGACGAGCTGAATCAGCCCACGCGCACGTAACGAACGTGTGTCGCGAGGGGCGAGTGCAAGACATCTACGGGCTCGAACGGGAACTCCTCCGGGCCGTCGAAGATACGCTCGCCGGAGCCGAGCAGCACGGGGGCGATATCGAGCGTGAGCTCGTCGACAACACCGGCCGCGAGCGCCTGCCGGACGGTGGATGCACCGCCGGCTATGTGAATTCCTTCGTCGCCCGCAATCTCGCGAGCACGAGCGTAGGCGGCGTCGAAGCCGTCCGTGACGAAGTGGAAGGTCGTCCCGCCCTCCATCTCGATCGACTCTCGCGGGTGATGTGTGAGCACGAAAACCGGTGCGTGGTACGGCGGCTCCGCCCCCCACCATCCGCGCCACTCCTCGTCCCATTCACCGCGAATCGGCCCGAACATATTGCGGCCCATGACGTACGCGCGGCGCGGCCGCCCGAGCCACGCGCTCGCAGTGGCGTCGGCGTCGTTGGCGCGCGGGTCGCCGATGTGCCAACCGTGCAGACGTAGCCCGCCAATCCCGAGCGGGTTCTCGAGACTCTGCTCGGGACCCGCAATGAAGCCGTCGAGTGAGATCGAGACGTGGCAGGTGGTGTCAGGCATCCGGGACCTTTCGAGGTCGATCGTGATCGCGCTGACCGGAATCTACCCGAGAGGGGGAGCTGGCGACAGGACCCCATGCGTCCCCGAGGGCGATCACGGCACGGTCAGCCGACCGAGACGCATCAGGATCGCGAACCGGTCGGGTACGCCCCAATGCTCGACGATGCGCCCGTCCCGTACTCGGGCAACGTCGATAACGGTGAAGTGCACCGACTTTCCGGTAGGCGGACCGAAGAACGGTCCCGTATTCGTTGCGGCTCCCTCGGCGCGGATCCAGACGATGTCGTCTTGTTCGGCCCAGTCCTCGATCGTGAAAGTCAGATCAGGCATGCCGCGGTGCACATCGGCGATGCCCTGCTTGATTTTCGCAATCGCCTCGTCGCCTGTGCCGGCGAGCCCGAACTGATGCTCGATCATCTCTGGCGCGCACAACTCGTCGACGATGTCCTGGTTGCCACCGGCAAACCCCTCGTGCAACATTCGCTCGAGAACGCGCACCGCCGGCGAGCTGGCCCTCTCATCACTCATGAACGATCCTCTCGTCAGATGCATTGGTAGTGCAGTGAGTGCAGTTAGTGTGCAGTTAACGCAGTGGTTAGTCTGGACCTCGTGGACTCGAGCGTCAAGACCCCCGCGCTGTCGTACCGGCAGTCGCAAGCGGAATCGACACGGGTGCGCATCGCCGAGGCTGCCCAACGACTGTTCGCACGGGACGGCTACGCGGCGACGAGCATGAGCGCGATCGCACACAGCGCCGGCGTGGGCAACAGGACTGTGTATGCCGCCTTCGGCGCCAAGCGCGAGATTCTGAATCTGATTTGCGAAATCTGGCTCGAGCGTGCAGGTGCCCGATCCCTCGCCCGAGAGATCCTCGCCGACCCGGACCCCCTCCAGCGGCTGCGCGGCGCCGCCCGCTGGTTGACCACCCTCTATGCGACGGACTTCGACGTGGTGCGCATATTGGATTCCGCCATAGATGAGGATGCGGAGACGCGCGAGGTTCTTCGCGCGAAGCTGCGCGGTCGCAACCGTGTCATGGACGCGCTGATTGCCTCGGTCGAGAAGGATCTATCGATGTCGCTCGCCGACGCGCAGGCGATCTTCCGTGCCTACGCGGCGGCTGGGGTCTACGGTGAACTCGTCATGGACTCCGGGTGGTCGGCGGAACGATTCGAGCGTTGGCTTGCCGACACGCTTGTTGCCCAACTGTTCGCCTCCGAGCGCTGACCGAGTCTCTCGCGTTGCTGTTCGTCCGGCAACAATCGGTTGCAGGTGCGCGATCACCGTCGACGCTTGAGCGCCGTGCGCAGGCTCCGGAGCAACAACAACAGTCCGCCGAGGGCCATGATGCTGCCGAGGAAGGCGAATGCCGGAACGTCGCCGGTCAGCATGGGCCCGCCGTCGTCGACACTCAGGATGATGCCCGAGATCACGAGGGCGATGCCGATGAGAGTCATCGTCACCCGCCCGAGCAGACCATCGATCCAGGAACGCTCGTCGGGCGTTTCGAACGTGCGAAGTCGCACCGACAGAGTGCCGTCGTCCAGGGACTGGGTGAGGTTCTCGATGCGGCGCGGCAGCCGGCGGGATTGCTCGATGAGCAAAGACGACCACGTCTGTGCGCTCAGCAGTGCTTTCGTCGGGGAGAGGAGCGACTGAGCCAACCGCGGCGCAATGTGCAGCGCTCTACCGACCATGTCGTAGTCCGGAACGAGCTTGCGCAAGGTGCTCTCGAGTGAGGCGAGCGTGCGGAAGACGAGAAGAAGGGATGGCGGCAGAGCCATCCGGTTGCGTCTCAGCACGTCGAGCAGAAGACGGAAGATATTCTCGTCGGCGCGCGCATTGTCGTTGGAAAGGGCATTATGCAGACGAGTGAGGATCACCCCGATATCGCGCTGCAGAGCCACGGTGTCGAAATCACCGGATGGTCGCCCGCACATCAGCAGGGCGGCATCCGTCACCGCGACATCGTCTTCGTTCGCCATGCCGATGAGCAACGGCACCAGCAGACGCCGCATGCTGCTCTCGACGATGCCCACCGACCCGAAGTCGATGAGGGTGATCGTGCTCGAACCGTCGGCGTCGCGGTCCTCGTCCAAGATGAGGTTGCCAGGGTGCAGGTCGGCGTGGAAGATCCCGCGTACGACGATCTGATCGACGACGGCATCGACGAGGTCATCCGCGATCTCGACGGCCAGGTCGTGAGGCAGCTCGCCGGGCTGAAGTCGGCTGAACGGGGTGCCGCCCACACGCTCTTGCACGATCATCCGGTCGGTGCAGTGGTCGCGGAACATCTGGGGGATCCGCAGATGCGAACGGGGGTTACCCGCGATCGCCGCGCGGAGCATCTCGCCGTTCGCGACCTCGGTGCGGTAGTCGAGCTCTTCGCGCAGCCCACGAGCGAACTCGGTGACCAGCGGGTGCAGCCCGTAATCCTTGGCCCAGTCGGTGCGAGCCTCGGCATCCGACGCCAACCGATCGAGGATGTCGAGGTCCGTCGTCACCTGCGCTCGCGCTCGCGGCCGCTGGATCTTGACGACGACCTCTTCGCCGCTGATCAGACGCGCAGCATGGACCTGGGCGACGGATGCCGCGGCGAGCGGTTCCGGATCGATCTCGGCGAACACCTGCTCGATCGGCACGCCCAGCTCCTCGATGATCGCCGCCTGCGCCTCAGCCCACGGGATCGGCGACGAGTCCATCTGGAGGGTCGAGAGGGCGTCGATGAGCGCGGGTGGGAGGACATCCTCACGAGAGGAGAGCACCTGGCCGAGCTTGACGAACGTCACACCGGCCTCGTTCATCGCCGACACCAGCGCGGTGGGAAGCTCGCCGTCGCCACGACGACGGCTTTCGTAGAACGTGAGCCCGTTGCGGGAGCCGATCGCCACGATCTGCGCGTAGCGCCGCGCCCGGTCGCGGCGACGGATGGCATCGCGCACCACGCTGATCGGATTGCGCATGCGGTGCGAGGGCCAGAGGAACTCGAGGGTCAGCACGGCGATGACGACCGCGGCGAACATCCATCCGACGGTGAGCGCGACGAATGCGATCGCCACTCCTGCGGAAGCGATGAATCGTCCGTCGGCGTAGACATCCGCCTCGTTCAGCGTCCAGATGGCGACCGGGGACGCAAGGAGGAAAACCACGAGGGACGTGATGAACGTGCGCAACCATCCGACCTCGACGTCGAGCAGTCGACGGACGATCCAGGCCGCGGCGAGAGCGAAGACGACGATGACGATGGTGAAGATGAGCCAGCTCGGCATGAGCCGATTCTGTCAGCGTGTCAGCTCGGGGTGGTGCGGACACGGCGCGCCCGCCAAGCTCGCCACGCCCCGGTCGACCAGAGCGCCCACACCACGAGGAGGGGCTGGAAGAGCAGACGGATGCCTCGAGCCACGTCGCTGTTGAGCCCGAAGGCGTCCGTGCCGCGGACGAACTGCTCGATGTTGCCGGGGAAGACAGCGACGAAGAAAGCCGCGACGATCCATCCGATCAGCACGCGATGCCGCGCCAGCAGGATCAACGACAGGCCCAACACGATTTCGACAATTCCGGATGCAACGACCACGAAGTCGACCGGGAGTGGGAGCCATTGTGGCACCTGCGCCACGAACGATTCGCGCGCGAACGTCAGGTGACCGATACCGGCGAACGTGAGTGCGGTGCCGAGCAGCCGCCGCGCGATCGTGCGGGTGATGCCCATGTCGCGAGCGTAGCCGACGGGTCCCGCAGCTGGCTCGCTCGTA
>NZ_HG779605.1:0-16388 GCF_000582705.2 Microbacterium sp. C448 | reverse complement strand
GGTGCGAGACATCCGCACCCGCCGTTCGCTACGATTCAGAGGGGGAAGCCGAGCCTCCCCTCGGGGTCAAGCCTCGACGTCGCCTCGCCACGCACCGGTCTCGGTGCCCTGGGACTCGATGAACTTCTTGAAGTTGTCGAGGTCCTTCTTGACGGCGTGCTTGCCGACACCGATCAGCGAGCCGGCCTTCTCGAGCAGGCCCTCGGGCTCCCAATCGATCTGCACGGTGACGCGCGTCTCGTTGTCGCTCAGCTTGTGGAACGTCACGACGCCGGCGTGGTGGGTGTCGCCGCCCGTGCTCTTCCACGCGACGCGCTCGTCCGGGTGCTGCTCGGTGATCTCGGCATCGAACTCGCGCTCGACACCGCCGACCTTGACCTTCCAGCGCGTGTGGGTGTCGTCCTTCTGCGTGATCGACTCGACCTCGTCCAGGAAGTGCGGGAACGACTCGAACTGCGTCCACTGGTTGTAGGCGGTGCGGACAGGAACGTCGACGTCGATTGTCTCGATGATCTGGCTCATGGGTGTTACTCCTTCGAAGTTTGGTTCGTAGTCGTGCGTGGTGCGAAGGTCCGCTCGCGGACCGCGGTGGTTACGAGCGGCCAGGCATGTTCAGATCGGCCGGGTCGACGTCGACATCACCGACGTCATCCGGTCCGCCCGTACCCGGAACGACGCGAATGTCGTCCTCGTCGATGTCGTCATCGATGGTGTCGGGCAGCGGATCGTCCTGCTTGCGCTCGGTCTCGGTTTCACTCGCCGGGCTGTAGGAGCGGTCCTTCTCGACCGCATCATCTTCCGAGAGACCGGAGTCGGGAAGATCTGTCGACCGCGGCGGGGGTGGGCCTTCGTCGTTCTCGCCCGCTGCGAAGCGGGTCTTGTCGTCTGCGTTCACGGCTTATCCTCCCGAGGGGTTGTCCACCGGACGACCCTGATCGTCTGTCGTGTCGGGCTGCTCGGGTGAACAGCCCGAAGCCGTGTCGGCCTCGTCGTGCGCGCCCGTGTCGCCCTGGTCGGGCGTGCCGTGGGTGTTGTGCGTATCGCCGGTGTTTCCGCTCATGGCGTTCCTCCTCGTGTCGATCGCACCGCCCGTGAGGACGGAGTGGTGCAACCCTAGGCGCGGCTCGAATCGCATGTCGGGGGCTTGACAACCACACTCCGTTCACGCATTGCACCTGTCGGCCTCGCGCTGGGCGACAGCTCTGTCGACCTCCGTCCGATCACGGTTGTCAACCCCCGCGAACGCATCCGCGAGGAGAGGGACGATGGTGGGGTGAACACCACTGTCGTCCCCGATCGCTCTGTCGAAACCGCGTCCTTCTATCCTCGTGGGCCGCTGAGCGCGCAGCTTCTGGCCATCCTGCGGAAGGACCCGGCGCTCTCCGAGGCGGGCGATGTGGCGGGCGCAGCGGCTCGAGCGCTCGAGATCAGCACGGACATCGTGCGGGATGACGACATCCAGCTCGCACTGTTCTTGCTCTATGCCAGCCACTACGGGTCCCTCGATTTCATCGACGCGGGCTGGGAGTGGCATCCCATGCTCATCGCCGCGCGCGGCATGCTGGAGCGCGCCTTCGAAGAGACGCTGCGGGAGCGTGTTCAAGTGCCCGCGTCACCGGCGCCCACTCGGGATGCTGTCGCTCGCGCCCTGTTCGCGCTGACGGCACCGACACCAGGCCCGAGCCTGTCGCGATTTATCGCGAAAAAGGCGACGGGCGAACAGCTGCGCGAGTTTCTGATTCAGCGCAGCGTCTACACGCTTCGTGAGGCAGACCCGCACTCCTGGGCGATTCCTCGCCTGACCGGTGCGGCGAAAGCGGCCCTGGTCGAGATCCAGTCCGACGAGTACGGCACCGGCGACCTGTCGCGGATGCACTCGCGAATCTTCGCGCGCACCGTTCGGGCAGCGGGACTCGACGACACCTACGGGGCGTATCTGGACGCCGTGCCCGCGGTCACCCTGGCCTCGCTCAACATGATGTCGATGTTCGGTCTGAATCGGCGCCTGGTGGGTGCCATCGTCGGTCATCTCGCGGCGTTCGAGATGACCTCGTCGCTCCCGAACCGCATGTACGGCGATGGCTTCCGCCGCCTCGGCTTCGGCCCCGAGGCCACCCACTACTTCGATGAGCATGTCGAAGCCGACGCGGTGCACGAACAGATCGCGGGACGGGATCTCGCGGGTGGTCTCGCCGAGGATCGGCCTGAACTGCTCGATGACATCATGTTCGGCGCCGCAGCATGCCTCACCGTGGACGGTTGGGTGGGCGATGAAATGCTTGCGGCGTTCGAAAGCGGCCGCAGCTCACTCCGCGATGTGTGAGGGCGAACGGATGACGAACAGCAACGGCTCGACGGGGGGAACCCCCTCGATCGAGGCCTACCCGGACGGCCCGCTGATCGTTCGCGGGCACGTCGAGATCGTCGACTCCGACGGCCTGGTCATCGAGCCTCAGCGGCGGACGGTCGCGCTCTGCCGGTGCGGGGCCTCGCTCATCAAGCCTTGGTGCGACGGCACGCACAAACTCAGCGGCTTCCGCACGGACCCGGTCGATCACGACTGACATGCCTTAACCGCAAAGGCCCCCGTCTCTCGGAAGAGATCGGGGGCCTGTGCAGCGCTGCGATGTGTCAGCCCTGTACGGCGAGAGCGAAACGGACGGATCCGTCTTGCTCCATCTGCGCGTCGAGGATCTTGTCATCGAGCGCCAAAGCCGCGCCGGCATCGAGGAAGACGCGTGCGCCCTCGACCTCGACCACCGCGTCTGTCGTTTCGGGCTGCGGCGATACGCCCAACTCGAATCCTGTCTCGGCCGATCCCGTGTCGCGGATGCGGAGGCCGCCCTGCGGGGCATCCGGAACCTGCTCCACGATGGACTTCACTGCCATACTCGCGTTCTCGGTGAGTGTCAGCATGCTGCTCTCCTTCCGTTCGTCGAGGTGGCCACGATTCCGAGAATCGGCGCGGCTTGCAACCTCACACGCGCATGCGGAGGAAATTCCCATGTTGCGGCTGTGCGCCGCTCAGGGCTCGTGCGCCGCTCAGGACTCCTGGGCTGCTTCGAAAGCTTCGATGACGTTCGCGGGAACGCG
Source organism: Microbacterium sp. C448 (assembly GCF_000582705.2). Lineage (NCBI taxonomy): Bacteria > Bacillati > Actinomycetota > Actinomycetes > Micrococcales > Microbacteriaceae > Microbacterium > Microbacterium sp. C448. Next base: position 13,295 of record NZ_HG779605.1, on the reverse strand, counting down.
GCCCCGGTCGGAAACCTGGTGGCCGTTGTCGCGAGCCCACTGACGGATGGCGCCGAAGTCCTGCTGACCCGATCGGCGGCGGGGGCGCGAGCCCGCGGTCTGCGAACCGGACGTGCGGGAAGAGATGGAACGCGCGGCTGCGACATAGGGCTGCAGCGTGTCGCGCAGCGCCCCTGCGTTTGCCTCGGTGAGGTCGATCTCGTACGCGATGCCGTCGAGCGAGAACAGGACGGTCTCACCCTCTCCGGCGTCGAGGACGGTGCCGTCGATGTCGTCGACGAGCTGATGCACGATTCTGCGGGCCATCAGGCCACTTTAGCGCGTGCGACCCGACTTCAGCGGGATGATGTGGGTTGTTCGCGCGGTCGGAAAGCTCGGCGTCAGGGAAGCAGGCCGCTCCGCCGCGCCTTCGTCACGGCCGCGTGACGGGTGGAGGCATCGAGCTTCGACATCGCGCTCGACAGATACGCCTTGACCGTCCCCTCCCGCAGCGAGAGTTGCGCCGCAATCTGTGCGTTTGTGGCGCCGATCGCCGCGCACGCGAGCACATCCGTTTCCCGCGGCGAGAGGGTCACCGTGGACGCCTGATGCTGCGCGTCGCCATCCCCCGAGAGCACCGCCAAGCGCTGCTCGACCTGCTCCAACCGCGCCCGAACGGACGGATCCGTGATCGTGGAGGCGATGGTCCGCAGCTCGGCGTAGCTCTCGCGCAACTCCTCGCGATGGGCCGCGGGCAGCGACGGATGCTGCGCCGGTGACGCTGCGGGGACGCCCGTCAGACCCGGGCCGGCATCGAGGGCGCTCAGCCTCCGCTCGACCTCATCACGCACACGCAATTCGGTGGCCAAGGCATCCGCCACCTGGAACGCCGGCTTCATGACCACTTCGCCGACGTTCGTCGATGCCCACGCGCCCCCGTACAGAAGCCCGCGCACCCGCCCGCCGACGATCACCGGAACCGCCAGCAGCGTCGAGATGCCCTCGCCGAGAATGTGCCTGTCGTAGTCATGCGTGATGTGTCGTGCCGCGCCGTAATCGGGCGTCGCGCGCGGACGCAGCTCGGCCATGGCACGACCGCCGAGGCCGCGCATGACCTGAACGCTGAGCCCGTCGAGGCTACGTGTGCGGCTGCCGTAGATGGCGCCGATGCGCGCGGTGCCGTCGCTCACGAGCCCGCCGAACGACACCGGAAAATGCGTCCGGCGCGCCAATTCGCGGACGGCGCCCGTCAGCGCCGAGGCTTCTGAGTCAGTCCGATCCTGGGTAAGCATCACTACCTACTTTCGGGGGTGACGGCATCCTCGCCGCCTTCGTAGCGTCGACCCTACACCTGCCGGAGCGAAAGAAAAGTGCTCGGGATCGGGCCAATCCGTCGTGCCCTCGTGGCGGATATTCGGCCGTCTTTCGGGCTTCGCGCAGACCGTGCACTAATGGCAAGGAGGCCACATGAGTGATCCGAGAACCGAAACCGCCCCACCCGGCGGGATCGACTACATCGCGGTCGAGGAGTCTGCCCCGTTCCAGGAACTCAAGCGCACGCAACGCAGCTTCGTGTTCCCGCTCGCGGTCGCATTCCTGCTCTGGTACTTCGTCTACGTCCTGCTCTCGTCGTTCGCGACCGACTTCATGGGCACGCGCGTCTGGGGTGATGTGACGGTGGGGTTGATCTTCGGCCTCGGCCAATTCGTCACCACCTTCGCGATCACGATGTCGTACGTCGCCTTCGCGAACCGCAAGCTCGACCCGAAGGCCGAGGCCATTCGTGACGCCCTCGAGAAGCAGGAGCCCACCTCGTGAACGACATCTTCGCGGCTCTCGAGGCCGCCTCGACGACGGTCGAAAACAACCCCGTCCTGAACATCTCGATCTTCGGCGCCTTCGTCGCGATCACGCTGTTCATCGTCATCCGCGCGAGCCGGAACAACAAGACCGCGGCGGACTACTACGCGGCGGGGCGCTCATTCACCGGGCCCCAGAATGGCTTCGCCATCGCGGGCGACTACCTGTCCGCCGCATCCTTTCTGGGTATCTGCGGCGCGATCGCGCTGAACGGATACGACGGATTCCTCTATTCGATCGGGTTCCTCGTGGCGTGGTTGGTGGCGCTGCTTCTCGTCGCCGAGCTGATGCGCAACACGGGCAAGTTCACGATGGCCGACGTGCTGTCGTTCCGTCTCGCGCAGCGTCCGGTCCGGATGGCGGCGGCGATCACCACCCTCGCGGTCTGCTTCTTCTACCTGCTGGCGCAGATGGCCGGCGCCGGCGGGCTTGTTTCGTTGCTGCTCGGAATCAACGACCAGATCGGGCAGTCGATCGTCGTCGCCGTCGTCGGGGTTTTGATGATCGTCTACGTGCTCATCGGTGGCATGAAGGGCACCACCTGGGTGCAGATCGTCAAGGCGTTCCTGCTGATCGGCGGCGCCATCGTCATGACGATCTGGGTGCTGGCGATCAACGGGTTCAACATCAACACGCTTCTGGGAGCGGCAGTGGATGCTTCGACCACGACGCCGCCCGACGCAATCCTCGCGCCGGGGCTGCAGTACGGCGCGAACCCGTGGGACTTCATCAGCCTCGCGCTCGCCCTCGTGCTCGGCACCGCGGGTCTGCCCCACGTGCTGATGCGCTTCTATACGGTGCCGACGGCGAAGGAGGCGCGGCGTTCGGTCGTGTGGGCGATCTGGCTCATCGGGCTGTTCTATCTGCTGACGCTCGTGCTGGGCTACGGTGCCGCAGCACTGGTGGGCCCGGACGTCATTCGCGAGGCCCCGGGAGGGGTCAACTCGGCGGCTCCGCTGCTGGCCCTGGCGCTCGGCGGTCCGATCCTGCTCGGGTTCATCTCGGCGGTCGCGTTCGCGACAATCCTCGCGGTCGTCGCGGGTCTGACGATCACGGCCGCCGCATCCTTCGCACACGACATCTATGCGAACGTCCTCAAGAAGGGCAACGTCCCGCCGGACGGCGAGGTCAAGGTCGCCCGTCGCACGGTCATCGTGATCGGCGTGCTGGCGATCATCGGCGGCATCGGCGTGCAGGGACAGAACGTCGCGTTCCTGGTCGCGCTGGCCTTCGCGGTGGCTGCGTCGGCGAACCTGCCGACGATCCTGTACTCGCTGTTCTGGCGCGGGTTCACGACCCGCGGCGCGGTGTGGAGCATGTACGGCGGGCTCGGTTCGGCCGTCATTCTGATCGTCGCCTCGCCGGTGTTCTGGGGCACAGAGACCAGCGTGTTCCCGGTCGGGACGGCGCTGTGGCCGCTCAACAACCCCGGCATCGTGTCGATCCCGCTCGGGTTCTTCTTGGGTTGGCTCGGTTCGGTCACCTCGCGCAAGGCCGAGGATCGGCGCCTGGCCGCGGAGATGGATGTGCGCTCTCTCACCGGCTACGGGGCCGAGAAGGCGACGAACCACTAGCGGCGGTTCGGCGGGGGCGTCGTTTCGTCTCGCTTCGCTCGCTCAACGACCGGGTCCTCGTGACGGGGCCCGGTCGTTGAGCGCGCTGGCTATGCCGACGCCGGCCACACCCCGCTCGACCCGCGCCGGTGACTGCCGACGAGGTGCGTGTCGACGATCCCGACGGCCTCCATGAGAGCGAACGCGGTGGTCGGCCCGACGAATCGGAAGCCGCGTGCCTTCAGCGCCTTCGCGAGAGCGCGGGATTCATCGGAAGTTGAAGGGATGTCGGCGAACCTCAGCGGGGTGGGTGTGGCGTTCGGCCGGAACGACCACACCAGGTCGGCGAGACCGCCGTCCGAGCGAAGGGCGACAGTGGCCTGGGCGTTGGCGATCGTCGCGAGGATCTTGGCGCGGTTGCGCACGATCGCTGCATCCGCAATCAATCGCTCCACCTCTGCGTCGTCGTACTCGGCAACCGTGTCGGGATCGAAATCGGCGAACGCCGCACGGAATCCCGGGCGCTTCCGCAGGATGATCGCCCAGGAGAGACCCGACTGGAAGGCTTCGAGGCTCAGGCGCTCGAACAGCCCGCGTTCGTCGCGGACGGGCATGCCCCACTCGTCGTCGTAGTAGCTCCGCAGGAGGGGATCGGTCGACGCCCATCGAGGGCGAGCCAGGCCATCGTCGCCAACCACGAGATCGTCCGACGATGCCGCGGGCGCGTCGGTCATGCCAGGACCCCCTCGATGCCCGACTCGAGGGCGAGCAACGCGCGCTTCACCTCGGGTCGTCCGCCGTACTCGCCGAGCGATCCGTCCGACCGGACGACACGGTGCACCGGGATCACCACCGAGATGGGCGTGTTGGCGCACGCGGTGCCGACCGCACGTGCTGCGCGCGGGATGCCGGCGGTGATCGCGACCTCGCCGTAGCCCGCGGTCTCGCCATAGGGGATCTCACGGATCGCCTCGAGCGCGGCGCGGGTGAAGGGCGTCAGACCCGCGAGATCCAGAGGGATGTCGAACGACCGGAGCTCGCCCGCGAAGTAGTGCTCGAGTTGCGTCACCACGGGATAGAGCGCTTCGTCGTCGCGCACCGCGGGTTCCCGCCGCGCCGCCATGATCTGATCCAACAAGCGCTCGGGTGATCCCTCAGCGAACCGGAGAGCAACCAGTCCGTCATCGGACTCGACGGCGAGGGCGACGCCGACCGGCGTGGGTGTTGTGGTGTAGCGAAGCGGCATGGGCCCATCCTGCCGCTGACGCGCGACATCCGAGCGCGCGCGGGGCATTCGGGGGACGGATGCTTCATAACGACCGTGGGGGAGGAGAGATGGCCTGTCCAACCCGGCAATCCCGCGAAACCCGCCCCGCTTGACCGGTCGACGCGCCGTCCGCACGTAGGGTGACCGTGTGTGGCGAGCAGACGGCAACGCCGTGGACCTGGGCGAAGACGAGTCCCCCTCGTTCGGCGCGCCCGATAACAGCGGCGTCGCACCCGATGGCTTGAGTGTCGCCGAGCCCGGCGTGCAGGTCGCGCACGTCGCGGATGTGCTCCGATCGCGGTTGCGCGCCGAGGCATCCGAGCTCGGTGGACGCTCTCCGTTGCTGCAGTTCGTCGACGTCGCAGACGCCGGAATCGACATCACCAACGCGCACCCCGGCAGCTTGCCGCAGTTCATCACGGGACAGTCGACGTTGCTGTCCGGGCTCTTCCGCGACGAGGTCGCCCTGCGCACCGCCCGGCTTGCGGCCGAGGCGATCACGGCGAAGAACGTCGAGCTGCGGACCGTCCGCTCGATCGAAGCCGTCCACCTCGCTGTCGGTCTCGCCGGCTGGCGGATCGGCGGTGTTTCGTACAGTGCACCCGTGCTGCTCCGGCCCCTGGCGATCCGTCGCCACGGCACCGACTTCGAACTGAAGCTGCACGGCGGATTCCACATCAACCCCGAGCTCGACTCGGTCGCGCGTGAGCACTTCGGTATCGCCCTCGACGGTCCCGCGCTCGCCGCGCTCGCCCACGAGGGTGGCGTGTTCAAGCCGCAACGGGTCATCGACCGGCTCCGGTCGGTCACGTCCCACATCGACACGTTCACGGTGCATCCGCGTCTGATCGTCTCGACGTTCGCCGATGTCGCGCGCGGCATGGCCCGCGACTCCGCGCGAGCAGGCGGACTCGTGCTGAACGCCCTTGCGGGCCACGCAGCAGATCGGCAGACGCTTGCCGCACAACCGGGCGAGGTGCAGAGTGTCGGGCCCGACGATCGCCCGCCGGCCGCCGACACGCTGCTGCTCGATGCCGACTCCGAGCAGGAGCGCGTGCTCGCCCAGATCACCGCGGGACGCTCGATCGCCGTCGCGACGCTGCCCGGAACGGGCGGAACACAGACCGTCATCAACGCGATCGGTGCCCTCGTGCACGAGCATCGCCGGGTGCTGGTCGTTAGCGCGCGTCGCTCGACGATCGAGGGCGTGCGGCATCGCCTCGGTCAGGTCGGTCTACCCGGTCTCGCGTGTTCCCCGACCAACACCGCCCGTGACCTCGTGCGCGCGATCGCCCGCAATGAAAAGGCCAAGGCGCCCCAGCTCGGCGACGTCGACGACGCACTCGTGCGCTTGCGCGCGTTGCTGACGTCGTACCGCAAGGGCCTGACAACGCCCGTCCCGGGGCTCGGCGTCAGCCCGCTGCAGACGCTCCATGCTCTCGCCGCGCTGCCGGCCGCCGACGGAATCGCCCCCGTCGACACGCGGTTCGACTTCGCGACGCTGACGAAGCTCGCGAACGACCGCACGGAAGCGGCGCGGATGCTCGAGCTCGCCGCAACCCTCGGCGAATTCCGCTTCGGCCCCGGCGATTCACCCTGGTACGGCGTCAACTTTGCGAGCACGGATGCCGCGCAGTCGGCGCATGCCCTCGCTCAGAGGCTGCACACGACCGAGGTTCCGCGGTTGCTCGAGCGCGGCTTCGAGCTCATCGCGCAGACGCGCATGCGTCCCTTCGCCTCGATCGACGAGCTCGGCGAATACCTGCGCCTCTTGATCGACATCCGCGACTCGCTCGATCGCTTCAGCCCCACCGTCTTCGAACGCCCGCTGGCCGACCTCATCCGTGCGCTCGGCTCGCGTCGGGACTCCGCGGGCATGAAGGCGGGGGAGCGGCGCCGCCTGCGTCGCCTGGCGCGTGAGTACGTGCGCCCCGGCGTCCACGTGGCCGATATGCACGAGGCGCTCGTGCGCATCCAGCGTCAGCGCACGCAGTGGCAGCAGTTCGTCGACATCGGGGTCACCCCCGAGGTTCCCCTCGGTCTCGCCGATGTGCACGTCGCCTGGCAGCGGGTCACGGCCGAGCTGGCAGAACTCGACGCCCCGCTCGGGCGCGACCGCGACAAGCGCCTCGCCTCGCTCTCGGTCAACACGCTGGTGCGTACACTCGCCGGCCTGGCCGCAGAATCCGATGTCCTCGACAACCTGATCGAGCGGACGGCCCTTCGCGCCGAACTCGCGCGTCTGGGACTCGGCGGGCTGCTCGCCGAACTCTCGGTGCGGCACGTCCCGGCCGATCGTGTCGCGGCCGAGCTCGAGTACGCGTGGTGGCAGTCGGCGCTCGAGCACATGCTGCGCTCCGACAAGTCGCTGCTCGGCGCCAACACGAGCGTCGTCGATCGTCTGGAACGCGACTTCCGACTCGTCGACGAGGCGCACGCCGCGGCATCCGGATCCATTTTGTCGTGGCAGCTCGCCCGCGAATGGAAGATCGGCATCGTCGATGAACCGGGTGAGGCCGAGAACCTCAAGGCGCTGCTGACCCGCGGAACCGCGACACCCGCAACGCTCTCGCTCGGCGCTCCGACCCTCGGTCGCGCGCTCGCACCGGTCTGGCTGGCGTCGCCCTACGAGGTGCCGAAGATCCCCGACTCGGTCATGTTCGACACCGTGATCATCGCGGATGCCGGGGCCATCTGCCCGGCCGAGGCCGCACCGGCGATCCGCCGTGCCCGACAGGTCGTCGTGCTCGGTGACCCGGTGACGCAGCGTCCGTCGCCGTTCACTCTGGCGGCCGGTTCGGCGCCGCAACCCGAAGCCGACGTCACGTTCGACGACGTCTCGGTGTTCGAAAAGTTGGCCGACCTGCTGCCCGTCTACACGCTGACCCGCAGCTACCGCGCCGGTGGAGAAGACCTGGCCGAGCTCGTCAACGATGCCTTCTACGGCGGCGAGATCGTGTCGTGGCCGTGGGCCGGATCGTACCTCGGCCGCGGCAGCCTGACCGTCGACTACGTCGAGGGCGGGTTCGGCGCGCCCGACCCGATCAGCGGCGCCGTCGAGAGCCCCGACACCGAGGTGACGCGGGTCGTGACGCTCGTGCTCGAGCACGCGCTCAACCGGCCGGACGAGTCACTCATGGTCGTGACCGCCAGCGCGCGGCACGCGGAGCGCGTGCGTGCGGCCGTCAACGCAGCCTTCGCGAGCCGATCGGATGTCTCGGAGTTCGCCCTGCGCGACACCGCCGAGCCGTTCGCGGTGCTCACCCTCGAGCAGTCGGTCGCCGAGAGCCGCGACCGCGTGATCTTCTCGCTCGGCTACGGACTGACCAAGCACGGCCGCGTGCTGAGCGACTTCGGCGACCTGTCGACCCCCGACGGGGAACGTCTGCTGACGGTCGGCATGACGCGGGCGCGACGCTCGATGGTGATCGTGTCATCCATCCGTCCCTCCGCATTCGACGACGGACGTCTGGAATACGGAGCCGCGACCCTCATGACGATCCTCGGCGGCATGGCAGCACGCCAGCGCGACGCCCGCCTCGAAGACCTGGCCGATCCGCTCACGCGACGCCTCGCATCCGAGCTGCGCCGCCTCGGCGTCTCGGTCGACGTGCACTACCGCGGTCTGCTGCCGCTCGTCGCGCAGCACGCCGGCAAGGCCGTCGTCGTCGAGAGCGACCCCGAGACTCACGACGAGTCGCTCCGCGAATCGCTGCGGTTGCGTCCGCAGCTGCTCCGGCGGCTCGGATGGCACTACGTACGCGTGCACTCCTTCGATCTGTACACGGATGCTCCGGCCGTCGCCGCGCGCATCGGCTCGATCCTCGGGGTCGAGCCCGACGCACCCGCCGTCGAGGCGTCGACCCAGCCGATCGATGGCCTCGGCTGACGGCTCCGGCGAGCCGGACCAGCAGGCGGGCTCGCGACAGCGCGTCGTTCGCGTGCCGGGTGCACGCCGGGCGAAGCTGACAGCCGCGCCCGGGGCAACACCCGAGCCGGCGCCGCGGGACGAGGCATCCGATCCGACTCCCGAGCCCGACGCGAGCACCGCGGGACCGAACGACGACCGCCTGCGCCAGGACGTGCCGCCGCACTACTGACCGAGCGGGCAAGGAAGGTCGCCCGCTCGGTCGGGCATCACACCAGCGAGCTCTGTGAGCATCCCGTCCACGTCCGATGTCCCACTTCTACCCGGTATAGAGGTGTCAAGCCCTAGAAAGTGGGACACACCACCATCCCATGTCCCCTTTTCGCTCGGTATATCGATGATTTACCGGGAGAAAGTGGGACATGTAGCGCTAGAAGTGGGAAATGCGGGCACGGCAGCGGCATGCAGCGCGGGTCAGGCGCGGGGCGAGGGGCCGGACTGCTGCTTCTCGAGCAGATCGCGGATCTGCACCAGGATCTCTTGCTCGGTCGGGAGCTTCGGCTCGTCTTCGGCCGCGCTGAGGCCCGCCCGAGCGGCGGCACGCTGCTTGAGGTGGTTCATCGGATAGACGAACACGAAGTAGACAACGACCGCGACGGCGAAGAAGCTGATGACTGCGCTGATCAGGTCGCCGAGCGGGAACGTGACGGGCTGGCCGTAGATGCCGTTGATCGTCGGACCGAACTGGCCCATCGAATCAGCCTCAAAGAACAGCGCGACGATCGGATTGATGATGCTCGACACGATCGAGTTGACGATCGCGGTGAAGGCACCTCCGATGACGACGGCGACCGCGAGGTCGATGACATTGCCGCGGAGGATGAACTCCTTGAAACCCTTGATCATGCGTTGCTCCTCCCTGCGTGCCCGGGGGCCCGCTTCACGAACCCGTCGAGGCGGGCGAGGACTTCGTCCCCGATGTCGATTCTGACGAAGACGACGACGATCCGCCACCCGAGCCCGAGCCCGAGCCCGAATCGGACTTCGTGGCAGAGCCGGACGAGCTCGACGATCCGGAGTCCGACTTCGCGGAAGAACCGGACGCATCGGACGATCCCGAGGACTTGCCCGCCGCGGCCTTCGCGTCGCCGGACCGCGAGTCCGTGCGGTAGAAGCCGCTCCCGTTGAATGTGACGCCGATCGAGCCGTACTGCTTACGCAATACGCCGCCGCACTCGGGGCACTCGGTCAGCGTCGGGTCGGTGAAGGCCTGGACGGCGTCGAAACGGTGGCCGCAGGACTTGCAGGCGTAGGCGTAGGTGGGCATCGTGCTCCTGGTTCAGGCGTGGTTCAGCGCGCGGAGGGCGCAAAGGTGACGGTTCGAGACGGAGTGACCACGCCCGAGACGGGCTGATCGTGTACCTCGTGAGGCACCTCGTCGACGAGTTCCGAGTCGAAGATGACGGCGTAGACGGGCGGGCAGCGCTCCATCGAGCCGATGGTCTTGTCGAAGTATCCGCGTCCCCAGCCCATGCGCATGCCAGTCGCGTCGACGGCGGCGGCGGGGATGATCATCAGGTCGACGTCGTTGACGGCGATCGGTCCGAGAAGTTCGCCCACCGGTTCGGGAAGACCGAACATGCCCTCGGCGATGTCGCCTCCCGGGACGGCGACCGACCAATCGAGCAGTCCATCGGAGCGGCTGATCGGAAGAAGGACACGGATGCCGCGGGCCACCGCACGATCGACGAACTCGTGCGTGCCCGGCTCGGTCGACATGGAGAGAAAACACGAGATCGAGCGGGCGCCGTGCTGCTCCACCAGCTGGTCGAGACGGTCGGCGAGCGCGTGCTCCGCGTCGGCGCGTTGCGCGTCGGAGAGCAGCTGACGACGCTCGCGCAGGTCCGCGCGAAGCGCCCGCTTGACGTGATCGACGTCTGTGGACACGGGCACCATCTTAGGCGCGGTGGCGTTGCGGGAAGGTCGGGCCGGATGTCAACCCCGGTAATACGCGCGGTTCTCCGTCACGGCTTCCCGTTACGATGGCCGACATGCCTCCTATGAAGTTCAAAGCCGTCATTCCTGCTGCCGGTCTCGGCACGCGCTTCCTTCCCGCCACGAAGGCGATGCCGAAGGAGATGCTGCCCGTCGTCGACAAGCCCGCGATCCAGTACGTGGTGGAGGAGGCAGCCCAGGCGGGCATCGACGACATCCTCGTCATCATCGGCCGTAACAAGAACGCCGTCGCGAACCACTTCGACTCGGTTCCCGAGCTCGAGGTCAAGCTGAAGGACAAGGGCGACCACGACCGCTTGCGTCGCGTGCTCGAGTCGAGCGATCTCGCCGACATCCACTTCGTCCGACAGGGTGAGCCGAAGGGGCTTGGACACGCAGTGCTGCGTGCCAAGAACCACGTCGGTGACCACTCATTCGCCGTCCTGCTCGGTGACGACTTGATCGACGAGCGCGATGTGCTGCTGACGACGATGATGGCCGAGCACGAGCGCACCGGCGCGGCGATCGTCGCACTCATGGAGGTCGACCCCGACCAGATCCACCTCTACGGCGCCGCGGACGTCGAGTCCACCGACAACGCGGATGTCGTCAAGGTCAAGGGTCTCGTCGAGAAGCCCAATCGCGAGGACGCCCCGTCGAACCTCGCCATCATCGGACGCTACGTACTGAGCCCCGCGATCTTCGAGGTGCTCGAGCACACAGAGCCCGGCAAGGGCGGCGAAATCCAGCTGACGGATGCGCTGCAGGAGGTCGCCGCAGACCCCAACGGCCCCGGCGTGTACGGCGTCGTGTTCCGCGGTCGTCGCTACGACACCGGCGATAGGGTGGACTACATCAAGGCCATCGTGCAGCTCGCCGCCGACCGCGAGGATCTCGGTCCCGAGTTGCGTCCCTGGTTCAAGGAGTTCGCGGCGGGTCTGTAAGCCTCAGGTCTTACCGGCTTCGCCGCCCCGCAAGAGGAGTGGGCATGGAGTTGTCCCTTCCGCGCGAGCACGGACCGATCTCGATCCGGCTGATCAAATCCCGCGACTCCCGCGTTCTGCAACAGGCCCTTCTCGATAACCGGGGCTGGTTGGAGCAGTGGGAGGCCACGAGCCCCGACGGGGTCGTGTCGCTCGATATGAGGCTCGGGATTCGCCGGCTGTTGCAGCAGTACCGTGATGGACTCGGTGTGCCCCTCGTCATGGAGCACAACGGAGAAGTCGCCGGCCAGCTGAACGTGTGGGGGATCGCCCGCGGCTCGCTGGCCTCGGCGACGATCGGCTACTGGGTCAGCGAGAGCTATGCGGGCCTCGGGATCACCCCGACCGCGGTCGCCCTGGCAACGGACCTGTGCTTCACCGAGCTGCGGCTGCATCGGATGGAGATCTGTATCCGCCCGGAGAACGCCGCGAGCCTGCGCGTGGTCGAGAAGCTCGGCTTCCGATACGAGGGCCTGCGTCGTCGCTACATCCACATCGACGGAGACTGGCGCGATCACTACGCGTTCGCCCTCACGCGCGAGGACGTCCCCTACGGGGTGCTCGAGCGCTGGGTCAGCGGCCAGACGCCGCGCGACGCGGCGAACATCCCCGAGGCGGACCGGAACGCGGCGGCATCGGACTCCTGACCGACAGAGTTCTGAACGGTTGGTCCTGAGCGGCGCGACACGCCCGGTACATCCCGCTGTTCGCTGCGCGCTCGCATACCGTGGTCGGCATGGGCGGGCAGGTATTGGGCGGTGGAGTGATCCTTCTGGTCGCCGTCGCGCTCTGGCTCGTCTACCTCGTGCCCACGTGGCACAGCCGGCACCAGTATTACGCCGCCGAACGCAACGCCGTTCGTCTCAACCAGGCCATCCGGGTTCTCGCCGAGACGAGCGAAACGCCCGGCGAGGTGCGACTCGAACTCAACGCTCGCACGGCCCTCCAGCAGCAGCGCCTGGCGCGACGCCTCCAAGCCGAACACCAGTCCGCCGAGCTCGAAGAGTTGCGCGAGCAGGTCGCCCACGCACGATCCGCACCGCTTGCTCGCCGTGCCCGCGCACGCCGACGCGCGAGGCTCGTCGCCACGACACTCCTTCTCGTCGGACTGAGCGGCACCGGATTCGGCATCTGGCAGGTCGTTCAGGGCGGTGCGCAGACATTCTTGTGGGCCGGCGCGGCCTCGGTCGGACTCTCTCTGATCGTGCTGCAGCGGATGGCGCATGTTGCCGCTCGTGCCGCCGTTGCCGACAGCGCCGCGGAGCAGCCCGTCGCCGTGCGGCGCGAAGCATCCGTCCAGGACCTCGCGCCCGCCATGCCGCAGCGCGAGTGGACGCCGCGGACCCTTCCGCAGCCCCTGGTGTCGTCCAACGGTTCGCGTGCGGCTGCTCAGCTCGACGCGGCCGACGCTCGCGAGGCTCTGCGCCGCGCGGCCCGCGAAGAGGCCCTGCGTACGCAGATCGAGCGCCAGCAGTCGCCCTCGCGCCCGCAGCGGATCGACCGCACGGTCGCCCGGGTGGAAGCGCAGGAAGCGCCCGCTGCATCCGTTGCCCCGGCGCGCTCACCGTACGCGGGCATGGGCGTCGTCGACGACGCCGAGATCGAAGCACACGTTCGCGCTCTCCTGCGCCAGCGCGCCGGCTGACCGCCGTCGTTCGCGACGGTAACGGCTGCGCACGCAGAAGCGGCCCGCCCCCGGAGGTGCGAGCCGCTTCGTCGTGCAGTTCTGCTAGTTGAAGGCGTCCTTGACGTTGTCGCCAGCCTTCTTCACGTCGGCCTTGGCCTGGTCG
>NZ_HG779604.1:0-1025 GCF_000582705.2 Microbacterium sp. C448 | reverse complement strand
TGTAGCTCTCCCGGAGGTTGTGATCAGCGTGGCGTGAGGTGAATTGGGAGGACCTCCGATATCGAAGTGGGTTACCACACTCATTTCGACCACCGGAGGTCCTCGTGACTCACGCTAATGCTCCCTTGTCCGAAACCGGTCGTCTGCGGCTGGCGAAGCTTGTTGTCGATTCTCGTTGGCCGTTGCGGAGAGCAGCGGAAAGGTTCAGCTGCTCTCCGGCGACAGCGAAGAAGTGGGCAGACCGGTATCGGGCCGCAGGCACCGCGGGGATGCGCGATCTGTCCTCACGTCCGCTGATGTCCCCATCGCGAACGGCGCGACGGACGGAGAGACGGATCGTGTCGTTGAGGTTCGCGAGGCGGTGGGGCTCGCATCGGATCGCCTGGCACCTGCACCTGTCCCGCTCGACGGTGGAGAACGTGCTGCGTCGTTACCGGATGCCACACCTGTCGCAGTTGGACAAGGCGACCGGACTGCCGGTGCGGCGCCCGAAGCCGGTCCGCTACGAACACCCGAACCCCGGCGATCTCGTCCATGTCGACGTCAAGAAGCTCGGCCGGATCCCCGACGGCGGCGGTCACCGCGTAATGAGCCGCCAGCGCGGACAGAGCAACCGGAAGACGAGCAGACCGGGTTACGCGTACTTGCACCACGCCATAGACGACCACTCAAGACTCGCGTACTCGGAGATCCTCGGCGACGAACGCAAGGAGACAGCTGCCGCGTTCTGGGAGCGCGCCAAAGCATTCTTCACCGGGCACGGCATCACCGTGCTGCGCGTGATCACCGACAACGGCTCCTGCTACCGATCCCACGCCTTCAACGACGCACTCGGCGTCGGCGTGAAACACAAGTTCACCCGCCCCTACCGCCCGCAGACCAACGGGAAGGTCGAACGCTTCAACCGCACTCTGGCCGCCGAATGGGCCTACGCGCGCCCCTACCGTTCAGAAGCCGAGCGATTTGCTGCGTACGCCGACTGGCTCCACGAATACAATCACCACAGAGCCCACGGCGGCATCGAC
>NZ_HG779603.1:0-28173 GCF_000582705.2 Microbacterium sp. C448 | reverse complement strand
CCCGTGGATGAGCGGGATGCCGTCGTCCCAGCGCGGGCGATGCGACGTGTGACGATCCTGCTCCTGGCTGTCGCCCGCGTAGGGATAGTGCGAGGCAATGAGCCTGTACCCGTGGCGGGTTCCTTCGATTACCTCTGGGAGGATCTCCCAGCCGGCCGCTTCGTACATGGGCTGGAATCGCTCGATGGCACGTTTCGACTGTGTCGCGGGCGAGACGCGATCGTGGTTCCCGGGCACGAGGAGTCGGCGGCCGTGCAGGCGCGAGGTGCGTGGAAGGGATTCAGCGATCGGCCCGAGCGCGAGATCGCCCAGGTGCAGCACGATCGACTCGGGGGTGACGACGTCGTTCCAGCGGCGGATCAGCTCGGCATCCATCTCCTCGACTGTCGAGAATGGACGGTCGGCGAGCTCGCTGATGCGCGCGTGACTGAAGTGGGTGTCAGAGGTCACGAAGTCGACTTGGTCGAAGTCGAACCACGGGTACTCACGCATCGCGGGAACCCGGGTCGTCGGGATCCATGTCGAATGCGTGCAGCAGCATTCGCTCGAGTTCGCTCACCGGCTCCGGCGGCATCCCAGTGATCTCGTCACGTAGCTGACCGAGAGCGGCCTCGATTGCGGTCCGATGCTCGTCGCGCCAGGCGCGAACGTTCGGATCGCGGAGGACCCCGTCTTCACGACTGCCCGGATAGTCGAGCAGGAGCTCGGTCTCGATCGCCGACGCCATTGCGCGTGCATCGACTGCGCTGGTCACGCGGAGAATCGAGAGGTGGGTCGCGGCGTCCGAGCCCGACACCTCGACGAGGTAGCGCTGGATGTCGCCGTCCTCACCGTGCGTGGTCGCGACGAGCGAGACCGTGACCGTACGGCCTGCGATTGAGATCTCGCCCATGCTTCCTCCTCGACGTAGAACCGGCCAACCTATCAGGCGGTGATGGATCAGTCAGTCTCCGGCTCGGGATAGATCCGTCCCGGCCGTACAACGTCGTCGTGTCCGGGGATGAAGGCGATCGCGCCCAATCGGGTCCAGTAACTGATCAGCCAGCGTTGGATGAGCTCGGTCTGTTCACGGCGTTCGAGGAGTGTCCGTCCCGGGTCTTCGATGACGTCGTCCCACGCGATGCTCGTGAACATCGCGTTCAAGAGTTCGGTGCACGACGGCCCAGTGCCATGCGTGTCCCACCATGCGATCGTCAGCCTGCCTGCTTGGGCTGCGGTGCTGGATCCGGCGGGCTCCTCGATCGTTCCGATCAGGGCGGTGAGGTAGGGATCTTCCACCGCCATGACGAACGGCTCCTGATTGAGTTCCGCAGCGCCCATACAGTGCAGAATGCCATACAGATTAGGCCTCTCCTGGTAGTCGCGGCTGTCACCCGCAACGCCGAAGTGCCTCAGCGGATCGTGAGGTCGGGCGTCACGCTGGGCAAGAGGTCCGTGAGCTGAACGTCGAGCACCTGAGCTACCGCCAGCAGAGTCTTGACGGTCGGATTCGCGGGAGTTCCGGGCTTCGACTCGCCTTTCTCGAGCTTCTGGTACGTGTAGCGGCTCAGGTTGGACTCGTACGCCACACGGTCCTGGCTGTATCCGACGCGCGCTCGTTCCCGCTGGATGTTCTGGCCGAGCTCGCGAGCGTAGTGGTCCCACGCATCAGGCGAGGTCGCGGGGGAAGGCACCCATCAAGCGTCACGAGTAGGCCTCTGTGGTAAGGCCTAATCTGTATGGCAATCTCGATGGCTCGACAACCTGGCTCGGACACAAAGACGCCCTCCACGAGGGAGGGCGTCGGGCCACGGTTGGGATGAACAACCGGGCGGGGTGTATCCACACTATACACACGATCGCTGGTAGGAAGGTGATCACCTCGTGCACCGATTTGGAGTCGTCTGTTGTCAGCCTCACCCGTTCCTGGACCGCCGCACGAGCGCCTAATCGTCTACATCGACGGCTTCAACTTCTATCACGGCATGCACGACAAGTTCGGACGCTCGACGCTCTGGATCGACTTCGTCGCACTCGCGCAGAGCCTGCGTCCACGCAGCCACATCGTCGCGGTGAAGTACTTCACCGCACCTGTGCTGGGCGATGCGGGCGCGGCCAGTCGTCAGGCCTACCATCAGGCAGCCGTCGCTGCGCGTCACACCAACGTCTTCAGCGTCACGCAGGGCCGATATCAAGCGAAGACCGTGACGTGCTTCAACTGTCGCGCAACGCGTACGGTGCACGAGGAGAAGGAGACCGACGTCAACATCGCCGTTGCTCTTGTGGGCGACGCCGCTGCGAACGCGATGGACTCGGCACTGATCATCAGCGCCGACAGCGATCTTGCGCCCGCGGTCAGGGCGGCCAAGCAATTCCGCCCGCACATGTTCATCGGCGCCGCCTTCCCACCCAAGCGGTTCTCGAGCGAACTCAAGCAGCTGATGCCCGCGTCGTCGCAGATCGGTCGCGACAAGATCCGCCAGGCTCTTCTGCCCGAGAGCTTCACCGTCGGCGCGACCACGTACACCCGACCTCCGAAGTGGCGATGATGCGAACGAGGTAGCCCCCCCGTCACCTGCAGCGTGGGTCCGCGTTCGGTCGCTTCATCGGAGTGATGTTGCGGCTCGGGTCGTCGCCACGCAGCAACTGGTTCTCGACGTGCAGCTCGGCGACGGCGGTTGCGGCGATCGTCAGCTGTGCTTCGAGGCTGCTCACTCGCTCGCGGAGCTGTTTGATCTGGGCTGCACGATCGGCGAGCGAGCTTCGCAACGACTCGATCTCGCGATCTCGCGGCTGGGACCCGTCGACGCGACGTGCCCACTCATCCATGACCGCAGTCGCTCGGTTCATGGTGGCGCGGCTGATGCCCGCTTCGCGATAGAGGTTCTCTTTGATGAGGCGTCCGTCGGTGCGGATCGCCGCGCCGGTGAGCAGGCGCTCCATCGCGTCGCGCAGTATACGTTCGGTCGCGGCAGTGATCTCAGGCATCCGCAAACTTCCTCGCGATGCGGCGAACGTCCTCAAGCTCTGTCTCGAGTTGTTCGCGATTGTGTGGTGCCATCTTGCGGTCGCGCAGCTTCGCGACGAGGTCGCGTTCCTCCGCGATCCAGATCGGCGCGTGCTCCTCGGTGACGACGGAATTGCCGCAGGCGGTGGGTTGGCAGCGATTAGGCATGACGCCTCCTGCGGCTGCTTCGGCGGGCAGCCCCTTCAAGCACGCCGCCTGCTCAGGGATGCCGAGGCAGTGGTTGACCGTTCCCCATCGGAGCGTGCTGAAGCGATCGCGCAGAAGCGCGCGCAGTGTGCGCTCGTCGCCGACTTTGACCTCGTTGCTTGCGACGGCCTCGACCTTCTCGAGCTCGTCTCGGAAGCGCTGTGCGCCTGCGCCTGCGAGCCTCATCTCGTGGTCTTGGTGAGAAGACCAGGCGCCGACCAACCGTGACGCAACAGCTTCCTGGAGCTCATGCTCGAACTCCGCAGCCCACTCCGGCGTCTCGCTCGCGTACCCGGAGGTCGTGCCGTTCGCGACGGCGCGTCGCGCAGCGTGCTTGAGCTGGATGCCGAGGGCGATCTCGCCGTCTGGCTGTTGCGCGGTGATCACTGCCATCGTCCGCCGGAACATGTGCGGAGCGAGATGAAACGCGGGGATCGGCTCGAGACCGGCATCCGAGGATTGACCGTTGAGCTGAGAGATGAACTGCTTCAGCTCGCTGTGACGATCGAAGCGACCGGCTCCGTCCTGCGCTCGGTGTTCACGGCGTACCGAGCTGAAGACGTCGTCGCCGAGAGCAAGTCGTTCCGCGACGGCGATTGCCTGCGCCACGGGTTCGATGATCCACCAGTTGCGCCGCTGCATCCCGCGTCGACCTTTCCGGAGTTGCGAGGTGACGGCGGGCGCGCCGTACGAGGTGGTGAGCGCTCCCTTCTTGATGCTCAGCAATTCCGAATCGCGCATCATCGTGAGAGCCGCGCAGAAGACGTAGCACGCGTTGCGCAGGAGCTTCAGTTGGACTCGAATCGTCGCCGGGTCGAATCCGTCGATCCACGGCCCGACGGATCCATCGGCGCGTTCGATCGTCGTCGCTTGCGTGGCGAGGCCCCCGCGAGCGGTCGAGAGCGTGCCTGTGGCGATCGCATCGGTGATGTCCCGTCGTCGGCGGACGACGTCGGGACGGTCGAGCTCCGCGAACATCTGCTTGCTGTGCCCATCGGACACAAGCAATGAGAGAAGCGTCCAGTGGATCTCTCCTTCGCGGAATCGCCCGTATGTCATCCGGTGCAGGGGCACCCGGTTTCCTGGCGTTGCGATCCATCGCGCGAGAACTTCCTCGGGGCGTTGAACCTTCACGCGCTCGTCGTTGGGTCGGTCGAGGGCGGACCACTCTGCGCCAGCCGCGAAGATGTCGTGCGAGAACACATCGATGTACTGCCAGCACGCACGCAACAATGGCCACCAGACGTGCGGCGGGATGACCGGTGTGCTCAGCTCGGTGCTGGACTTCTGTCCGCTGAGCGCGATCGTCGTGATCTCACCCCAGGGGCGGAACCGGAGCCCACCGCCGGTGAGGACTGCCGCATAGGTGTGAAGGTCACGGACGGCATCGACGGCCTGCCTGGTTCTGGAGTGGATTCCCATCGCCTTGATGTCGGTGAGGAATCGATCGAGGTGCGACTGGTGGAGCTGTCGGAGCGTGATGTCGGGGAAGGTTTCCGCGTGCCACGCGGCGAACCGCTTAAGGCCCTCGAGCTTGGAGCGGATCGTCTTCACGTGAGCGGGCGTTGCGCGCAGGTAGATCAGCTGGTTCCGCAGCACGGGATGCACAGGATTGAGAAGGGCGATCGCGAGCTCGCGAGCACGAAGGTTCCAGGGGCCGCTGAACGAGTTGAACAACAGCACCGCGGAATGGCGGCCCGCAGCAGGGTTCCATCCCAAGGCGCTGAGATCCCAGCGATCCTCATCTCCGAAGAAGGGGATGGGATAGTCGTGTTCGAGGTGGTGATCGGAGACGACCGGCGTGTCGTCTGCCCAGTGATCGCTTGCAGACGGCTTCGCCCGCTCGGCAGGGTGCCCTTGCTTGATGCTCATTGGTGGACTCCTCTCTGGGTGAGGGGTACGTGGACCGAGACGGACTCGTGCGCAATCCGCGCATTCTCGATTTCAGCCGGGGAGAACTCGCGGAGAATGCGCTCGATGTTCACCAGCTGCTGGCCGTGCACGGCCGCGAACTGGGCCGGAGGCATCTCGTTCTCGTGACCGCGGAGAATCTCTCGGTACGCGAGGACTCGCGGGAGGTGGTCAGCGAACACGATGGCATTCGGGCACGCGAAGCACATCGATGGCCGATGCTCGCAGAGCCGCCCCGCCGGCGTGAAGGGCGATTCGTATGGGGACGTGCACTGGGTCACGTTCATTCGATGCTCTGTGGCGCTCGAGGCAAGCTCCGCTGCGGCGGCGGTACCCAATTCTCCCGCGACATCGTTGACTGTGCTGGCCGCGGCATGCACGAAGACCGGCCCGCGTACGCGATCGAACACCTGGTTCTGAGCCGCGTTGACGGCGTTGCCTGCCAAGACGTGCACGGTCGTCGACTGCGCGTAGTGGCGTTGGTAGACGGCGATGCTGTGATCGTCCCCTGCGGCTGCGTCTGCGCTGCGCAGCACTGCTGCACGAACGCTCTTCACCGTCTTGCGGAGGCGGCGGGAGTCGTACGGCTTCGAGATCTCGGGCGAGATCGACGTCAACAACGAGGTGAATGGATAGCGAGAGAACGACTCCCGTCGCGCGACGAGGTGCCTGGACGCGGTGCGTTGCACAGTGAGGAACAGGACGTCTGCGTCCGAGGCACCGGCTTCTTTCGCTTCGGTTCGAGCGAGTTCGGTGGCGGCGATGAGGCGGAGGATGAGATCTCCTGCACGCCACCCCTTGCGGTCGTCTTCCCCGGTGACTGCGCAGCGCACGGTCCGAGTCCGGTGCGCCCGCGCCTTGCGGAGCAGTACGCGAAGGACGCCGGTCGAGTGCTCGATATCCGTCAAGCGCACTCCTGACCACTCTTCGGGCGCCGCGCCGGTCTCCAATTGCAGCAGCGAACGGAATGCGACGAGATCTTCACTGGTCGGATAGAGGTAGGGCAGAAGTCGCCGCGTGATTCGACCGGCATCAATCTGGGTGACGACTCGCTCGTCTGCGAAGTCCGCGTCAAGGTCGTCCAGCACGCCCGTTGCGCACGCACGCAAGATGTCGCCCTCGATCGTGGCGTGAGGCCGGCGTCCGAGATGGCGAATGCCCCACAGAACGTCGGCGCTACGTCCCCATCCTGCGACTCGTGGATCGGCTCCGCTGGCGAGCAACCGACGGCCTACTGCCAGACGAGTCTCCAACTCGCGGATTCGGGCGCGGCAGGCGGCGCGTATCGCGATGCGTTCCGCATTCGAGAACTCGTCGAGTGGCGTGGATTCTCCGCCTTGGTGCAACACACGCGCTTGCGCCCAGCGGAGGACTGCTTCGCTGATGGTGCGACCACTCGCTGCGTGGACTCGGATGAGCGCGCGCACCTGCCGTCCATACTTGTATGGGATCGTGCTCTGGGGCGGGTAGGCGCCTGCCAACGCAGACTCCCACACGTGCAGAGCATCGATCAAAGAGTTGCCGGGGGACGCCAACCCCGCCGTTCGCGGTAGTGCATCAGGCAGACCGAGCAGAAGGCTGATGAGCGCCCTGCGGTACTGATACGAGGTGCCGTCGGAGTGGTCCATGGTGCGCCGCATATCGATCAGTGCGTCCGCGAGCTCAGCGGCCAGGACAGGGTGTTCGAAGTCGAGCGGGGCAAGTGTTCCATCGAGGTTCGCAGTTGGTAGAACGAATCGCATTTGGCGGGGAGCGAGGTCGATGTTGGTCACGCGGCGTTCCGATCAGCGAGGACTGCCTCCGCGAAGGTCATGCCCTCGTCGCTCCAACTCTCGAATACGTCCTGGATCAGTGCATCCGTGTCCTCGATGTAGCGCAGGTAGACCATGGTCGTCGCCGGGTTCGAGTGCCCCAGCAGCCGCTGCACTGTGAGTCGCGGGTTGATGGCGATGTGCTCGGAGATCGTGGCTGGTCCCACGTTGCCTGCCCGTCGCTCCGCCTCACGGGCGAGGGCCACCTCGGTCAGCGACTTCAGGAGCACGACGGCGAAAGTGTGGCGTAGATCGTGCGGGGTGATCCGTGCACGCCGACCGCCCATCTCGTCCTGAGCGAGCTCCAGAGTGCGCACGCTCGCAGCCTCGAACGTTGCGTGCCATTGCCTGCGGCTGATCGGCAAACCGCCTCGACCGACGAACAGCCCCAGCGCCTCCAGCCCGTGGTCCCGCTCGATGACGGCAATTCGTCGCAGGTGCGGAGGCAGCTGATGCAGCCGCCACCTCGATCGCCTCCCAGCCACCCGACCTCGCACGATGCCTGCTGCCACATCGATCTCGTCGACGACGAACAGCTCGGCGCGACGCCGCCAGAGAGAGGCTGCAGACGTGCGGACAACGGCTCGGCGCTCCGTCTGCCGGTATAGATCGACGGCACGGAGCGTCGTGAGGGGGACATGGACACGGCGACGCTTCTGATACTTTGCGCAGGCCTCAAGCAAGACGCTGGTCCCCGTGCTCGATGGTGGCGGGACTTCGGCGTCGAGCAGCGTGGAGAACTCACCGAGGCGCATCCCCGTCGTTACGGCCAGCTGCGCGCCTGCTTTCGAACGCAGGCTCGTTGTGCCCCGCCAACTCTTGTCCAAATCGCCTGCGGCGGTTCGTCCGCCGAGACCGATGTCGAGGAACGTGCGCCACTGCGCCTGCGTCAGGGGTCGAATGTCCGGCTCGCTCCTCCAACGCGTCCGGAGCGGCGACGATCGTCCGACAGTGATCCAAGGTTCGCGCTGGATCTGCCCGGTCTGCGTGAGCAGCTGATAGATCCCGCGGATCACGACCACGTCGCGTTGCCACGTCGCCGGCGAAACCGGGCGCTCGGAGCCGCTCAGCCGCCATTCGCGGAACGCGACGATGTCGTCGCTCGACGCATGGATCACATCGGTCTGTCGCGCGGCGAGGAACGACGCAAACCGCCGAGCGTCGTAGGCGTACGCGCGAAGCGTCGCCCGGTCTGTGGACGCTGCGATGATTCGGAAGTACGTCAACCACGGCTCCATTGGCCGCCATCGCTCGTCAAGAAGGATAGGCACCCCCTCGGGGAGTGCGAGCGCGTTCGAGTAGACGTTGCGGGTGCGCGCGTCGAGCTCAGACGTGGTGGCGAGTTGGTGGTCGACGAAACGCAGATGCATCATGCTCCGGGGGTGCAGTCGGGTGGGTCGTTGAGACACTGACCGAACGTACACATAACCGCCACCGGCACGGGCACTTTCCTCATGGAGTGGATCCGATCCGCTCGCGAATCATTCCTGGCTTCCCGAACCCTAGAGGAGTGGCCGGATTGGTTTGCATGGCACGTCGCCCCGATGATGCATGCCTTTGAGATCACGCTCGCCCCCTACGCCATCGCGCACCTCAAGGTCGCCGTCGAGAGCAAGGCTGAAGGCGTCATCGAACCCGAGGCGACGATCTTGCTCACGGACACTCTGCAGCACCCCTCTGTGCAGGCGTCGTGGGACTTCGACAATGATCCCTTCTCGCTTGAGGCCGCACGCGCCAACGGACTGAAGGCAACAAAGCGATTCACCGTAGTCATCGGCAACCCGCCGTATAACCGCGAACAGGGAACTGCTGAGGGTGACCGTCGCCATGGGGGCGTTGTCCGTTACGGAGTTCCTGGGATCGCCCCGCTTCTAGACGCGCTCACTAAGCCGATGAGTGCTGCTGGGCAGGGTGTGCACATCAAGAACCTCTACAACGACTACGTCTACTTCTGGCGGTGGGCGACCTGGCGTGCTACCGAGTATCTGGGCAGCGGCCCTGGCGTCGTCGCGATGATCACGGCTTCTTCTTATCTGAGTGGCAAGTCGATGAGTGGTCTGCGAGCGCACTTGCGTGATGTGTTCGATGACTTCTACGTCATCGACCTCGGCGGCGAGGGCCGTGGGGCCAACACAGAGGACAACGTCTTCGACATCCTGACTCCGGTCGCGATTGGAATTGGCGTTCGCCGCACTGCCCAACCGGCGAACTGCAGGGTCCATTACGTCCGAGTCCGTGGTACCCGCTCTGAGAAGTTCGACTGGCTCGACCAGTCATTCGGTGACGTCGAGTTCGAGACCGTCCTGGGCGCGCACCTTGATTCGCTCGCGCCGGTCGCAGGCGGCGCCTACGCCGACTGGCCGACTCTCGTAGACCTCATGCCGTGGTCACACAGCGGGTCGCAAGTAAAGCGCACGTGGCCAATCAGTGCGGACGCGACTCTGCTCGCAACGCGATGGAATGCGATGCTTGCATCGACCGACCGGGCGGCCGCGTTCAAGGTGACGCGAGATCGGACGCTCGATTCGACCCCAGCAGCGCTGACAGGACCGGGACGGCTTCCCTCGCTTCGGACTCTCTCAATCGGCGCGTCGCACGAACCGATCGAGAGATACGGATACCGCAGCTTCGATAGACAGCATCTCCTCGCCGACGCACGCCTCGCCGACTACCCTCGCCCGGAACTGTGGGCGGTACGGAGCGACAAGCAGATCTACCTGACCACGCTCACCTCGACGACGCTCGGCCGTGGCCCTGTACTCACCGCAACCCCATACGTGCCCGACCTAGACCACTTCAAGAATCGTGGAGCGAAAGACATCTTCCCGATGTGGCGTGACGCCGCCGCAACTGATGCCAATCTCGGTCCGGTCGTACTCGATGGGCTCCGTGCGGTGCTTGGCGACGACATAGGCCCCCATGGCTTGATGCAGTATCTCTACGGACTTGGCGGCACCGCGGCATTCAGTGACCTGTTCGGCGACGAGCTCGCGGTCGCTGCAAGCCCAGTTCGCTTGCCCGTCACGAAGAAACGGGCTCTCTTCGACGAGGTCGCCGCCGTGGGTAAGGAGCTGCTCGCGTGGCACACCTGGGGCGAGCGGTACGCGGCGGGTCAGATCCCCCTGGGGGAGGCAGCGGAAGTGAAACCCATAACGGGGAAGCCGAACGAGTTCAGCTACGAGGAGTCGACGCAGACGCTCACGGTCGGTTTTGGCTCGATCGCGCCGGTGTCACCTGCGGTGTGGGACTTCGAGGTTTCCGGGATGAAGCCGTTGCAAAAGTGGCTGGGCTACCGCATGGCCAGGCGTCAGGGACGCACTTCGAGTGATTTGGACAGGATCACCTACGACGAATGGACTTTCACCGACGAACTGCTTTTGGTGATAAGTGTTCTCCAGCACACGGTCGATCTGACGCCACGTGCCAGCACACTCCTTGAGCAAGTTGTCGCTGGAGATCTGTTTTCGGCTGAGGAGTTGAGCTGATGCCGCGAAAGCAAGTCGCTCGAGACCCAGGGCCGTGCTACGAGTTGAGCCGGGTCTTGTCGTCATCGCTCGACAGGTCGCCCCATACTGGGGTCGCTTGCGTTCATCGCCGCTTTTGGGCGGCAGCTAGCGGGAGCGGGGAGGGGACAGAGTGATCGATCCGAATGGATCCGCACCTCGTCTTAACACGGGGCTGGCGCTGCGGGTCTTCGAGTTCGGCGCGACCAGGCAGGGGCGAGTTGACCTCGTCAGCGACGAATCGCGAGGCTTGCTCGCGCTGGAAGAACCTCAGAGCACCTTTGCGTTCGCGGAAGTGGACGACGACGAGCTGAGGATCCTTCCGTTTCTTGGTGACGCTGAGCGTGCACGCACGCAGCCGTATGTGCGCTCAGTCGTTCCCTCGTGGCTGGAGGGTTTCAACGAGATCGTCATCGATGGGACCGTGGCCTTCGATCCCGCGGCCGTCGGCGAGATCGAGCGGTATCTTGACGAGGCGCTCGACTACTGGCGGGGAACCGTGCAGTCTGAGCCGCCGTCTGTGGAGCCGCCGGGCTATCAGCCTGCGGTAATTGATCCCACTGTCGGACCGAATTTCAGCGACGAGCATGAGCAACCGACGGGCGGTGCGGAGCCAGCGCCGCCGCAGCCGATGATCGTTGCACACCTTCGCGCCGACGTCAGTCCGCAGTGGTCGTGGGCATCGGCGAATGCTCGCATCCCTCAGATTTCCGACATCGTCGTCGAACTCGCCGAGCCAGTTGAGCGCGCTCGGATCACAGTGATGCTCCGCGACGCCGACATCGTGTTCGGAACCAAGACGGTGCACGACGGACCCCTGCCTGCAGGCGTCAGCCGCATCAAGGAGGTCCACGTGCCCCTCTCGGCTCGGGTCATGTCGCAGGTCGACGATCGTCGTGGGGCGATGTGCGAAACAGTGCTGGAGATCGACTCTCATCTAGTTGCGCGCGCTGACGAAGCAGTCGACGTGCAGCCGCGTGACCTCTGGAACATGATCGGCGACCCGCTGCGGTCGGCTCAGGGTCGAGTGCGGGGCGACGATCTCGCGCGGTCGCTACTCGCATCTTTTGTGCGGCCAAACCATCCCGCCGTGAAAGAGCTCGCCCGCGAAGCAGCCGACGTGCGCGGAAAGCAGTTCGGCGAGGCCTCGTTCCACGCGTTCCAGATGGCGGACGACCAGTCGCCTGAAGCCGTCGAAGCATCCATTACCTCGATCTACGAGGCAATTCGCGCGCGCAAGATCGCCTACTCGGAGCCGCCACCCGGATGGGATTACCACGGCGTCGGCCAGCGTATTCGAGATCACGGCGACGTCGCGGGTGGCGGGCTGGCAACCTGTCTCGATACGACGGTCTTGACCGCGGCGGTGATCGAAGACGTCGGTCTCCTTCCCGTCCTCCTCCTCATTCCCGGTCACATCTTTATCGGATACTGGAGGAACGACCCGGGCAAAAGTGGAACCGCCGAAGCGAGTGACACGACGGATTGGTATCCACGGCGGGCCGTCATCTCCGATGTGGCTCGAATAGCGAACCTGGTTGCGGCGGGTCGTCTTGGGCTGATCGAGACGACCGCGCTCACGGTTGACAATAACCACGACGCTGGGAGAGCCCGCGCAGAAGCGAAAAAGAATCGCTTCGCGGGTGCAGTCGCTAACGGTGATGTCACCCTCATCGATGTCGCGGGAGCTCGAAGGCTCGGAGTCTCACCGCTCCCCGCCGTGACAGAACGGCCGGACGGCGTCACCGAGATCTTTGAGTATCGCGTCGACGCGCCAGCTGCCGTCACCGTGGTCGATCCGGGAGCGCCCGAGGCCGTCGTACGTGAGCGGCGTGTTGACACGCACCCTGTTCGTTATCGCACGTGGAAGTCGTCGCTGTTCAGCCTGAACGCCACAAATGCGCTGCTCAACCTCGGTAGCAACGCGCGAGTGCAACCGCTTGTACTTCCGTCGAGAAGCCTTGGTGAGCTCGAAGACATGCTCAACCAAGACAAATCTCTGAG
Organism: Microbacterium sp. C448; assembly: GCF_000582705.2. NCBI lineage: Bacteria > Bacillati > Actinomycetota > Actinomycetes > Micrococcales > Microbacteriaceae > Microbacterium > Microbacterium sp. C448. The sequence goes on along the minus strand of NZ_HG779603.1, from coordinate 15,751 downwards.
CGTCCACAGCGCATTCGATCTGCCTGAGGTGTGGACAGCGCGCGGACCCGTTAATGCGCGGCAGCTTCTCGAGTCTGGTGACCCGGCGGATGAGGCGAGCCTCGAGGCCGCCATGCGAGATCGCGTGCTCTACGTCCAACGATTCGGGCGTGCCAAAGACGAGCTGCGGCCGATTTCCGGTGCGGTCGCGGTTCGTGAACTCCGCTCGATGGCGCATAACGCCAAGACTGCCCGCGAAGAGCGCGGAATGAATCCGCTCTACCTCTGTCTCGGCATCCTTCGGTGGACACACTCGCCCGGCAAGATGGCAGACGCGCCGCTGATCCTCGTGCCCGTCAATCTTGTGGGTGTGCGCGGCGGCAAGGAGTTCACGCTGTCGTTGGACGCGACCCAGCAGACCACGACCAATGCCGCCCTCATCGAGTGGCTGCGCCGCGAGCACGGTGTGACGATTCCGGGACTTGTCGAACCGATTTCTGACCGAGCGGGTATCGATGTCAACGCCGTCATCGCCGAGGTCCGCAACGCCCTCGTCGGCCATCAGGGCACGCTTAATGCTCAGGTGCTCGCCGAGGCGCGGCTCGCCACGCTCGATCTCTCGGCATTCCGCATGTGGCAAGACCTCAACGCGCACGCGGACGGCTTCCTTGAGCGCCCCCTCGTTCGTCACCTGGTTGATACGCCGACAGAAGAGTTCCAGGATGCCGCCGCCGCATCCGCTGAGTTAACGGCTGACGAGATCGAAACTCTCGAGACTCCGATTCCCGCCGACTCGACACAGAAGCGCGCCGTGATGTGGGCAAAGCAGGGCCGTACGTTCGTGTTGCAGGGCCCCCCCGGAACGGGCAAATCGCAGACGATCACGAACATCGTCGCCGAGTGCGTTCTCGAGGGGATGCGCGTGCTTTTCGTCGCGGAGAAGGGCACCGCGCTCGCCGTCGTGCAGCGGCGGCTCGAGTCGATCGGGCTCAGCCCGTTCACCCTCAATCTGCATCACGAGGGTTCGAACTCTGTGGAAGTACGCGCATCGCTGCAACGCGCGCTCACCGCCAGCGTCACCCCTGATGCCATCGCGATCGAGAGTGCGCGCCGCAGACTTCGCAACGCGCGATTCGAGCTGACGCAGTACCCGACCTCACTGCACTCCCGCAACGCCGCGGGGCATTCCGCGTACAGCGCGCACGACGAGCTGATCGTTCTCGGCGAGGGACCCGTGATTTCGGTGCCTGTCGAGTCCGTCGCGCATCACGCGGAGAGCCTCGCCGCTGTTCGCGACACCTTTCAAGACCTCCAGAGGTGGACCAGTGCCGCGGGAGTGCGGCCCGATCACCCCTGGCGCCTCGCCGGTGTCGGCGCGGGCGATCCGATCGATGTGGACCTCGTTCGCGCGGCGATTGCCGGCGTTCATGAGGGCCTGCGCTGGGCAGACGAAGCGCCGTCAGAGCTGAAGGCGGCACTAGGCGAAATCATGCATCCGCGCCAGCTTGATGCACTCGCGCGCGCGGCGAACCCCGTCCTCCCCCGGGGGATGGAGCTCGGGCAGCTGCTGAACCCGCAGTGGGTGCAGGGCGCGCCCGGTACCGTCACGGCCTGCGAAGAAGCCGCTGGAGGGTGGCGGCAGCGGCTGCGAGGATTCCCGCAAAGCGTGATCGATCTCGACCTGCCTGCCATCGCTGCGGCGTTTGGTGACGCGACCGAGTCGGGCTTCCTGGGTCGCAGGGGCCGACAGGAAGCCGCGCTCAAGCCGCTTTCCGCCATCGTGCCGCCTGGACTGGATGTCACCGCAGCATCCGCCCCAGCGTTGCTCAACGACCTCAAAGCCGCGCGTGAGGCTGCGGCGCAGATCTGCGCATCGATCGCTTCCGTTCCCGGTCTCACGGGCGTCGTCCCCGCCAATCCCTTCGCCCCCGAGGCTTTTGCGCCCGCTCACGGTCGCGTTGCCGAGCTCGCCGCCGCAACATCGGATCTTCGAGGCTCCGACGAATGGACGCGGCGCGTGACTGCGCTCGCGGAGGCGGGTCACCTGGATGGACAGCTCGACCGCATCGCGGCATTCACGCAGGCGTGGAATACGCTGCTTCGCGAGCTCGTCGTCCAGGACGATGACTACGCCGTGTGGCTTGCGGGTCGCTCTCTCATTCAGGCGGCCCAACACCACGCGGACGAGTGGAAGCGGGATGCCGACTACCAGCGCCTGCTCGGACTGCAGCAGTGGTGCGCGCTCGTGCGTCGGCTGGAGTGCATGCACGACGCCCGTCTGGGTGACGCGCGCACTCAGCTTCTCGGGGGCGCCATCACGCCGGATGTCGCCGAAGACGCCCTGGCTCGCGGAGTCGCGCAGGCCTCGCTCAGCGAGCGCATCCGAGCCGCGGGACTCGACCGATTCGACGCCATCGCCCACGACCAGCGGGTCGATGCCTACGCCGAAGCGCAGTCGGAGATGCGCACGCAGTGGGTCACGGATGCTCCATCCCGTCTGCTGGAGCGCCGCGGTGGATCAGGCCGTGGTGCGCGCACCGGAGGGCTCGCCCGCGAACTCGAAAAGACGACGCGGCGCCTCGGTACGCGCGCGATCCTCCGCAAGTTCGGCGACGCCGTTCAAGAGCTCACGCCGCTCGTGCTCGCCAGCCCCGCATCGGTCGTCGATCTCATCGACCCCGATCTGATGGAATTCGATCTCGTGATCTTTGACGAAGCGTCGCAGATCACGGTGCCCGAAGCGATCGGCGCTCTGGGCCGCGCCCGGGCAGCGGTCATCGTCGGCGACAGCAAGCAGATGCCTCCAACCCGTCGTGTGGGCGGCGGCGCAAACGACGAGGAAATCGACGACGCCCAAGCGGATGAGATCCTCGAAGACCAGGAGTCGATCCTCTCGGAGTGTGAACTTGCGCGTGTTCCCACGCTGAGTCTCAACTGGCACTACCGGAGCCAGGACGAGCATCTCATCGCCTTCAGCAATCGCAAGTACTACAAGGGCGATCTGAGCAGCTTCCCGACACCCACACTGCTCTCGTCAGAGACCGGTATCGAGTTCCGTCGCGTCGCGATGCCCGACGCCGACGCGCACGGGTCGGCTCGCGGATATTCGCAGAAGCCAGACGGCTACGCGGATGGTCGCTACCTGCGTGCGGGAAGCGCCGGCATCGATCTCGGCAACGACATCCGTGCTGGGGCGAATACCAACCCAGCCGAGGCGATCGCGATCGTGAAGGCGGTCGCCGAGCTGATCGCGGCGGCGGGAGACGATCCGCCCTCGATGGGCATCGTGACGTTCAACGAGCCGCAGCGTGAGCTGATCGAGGATCTGCTCGTCGCGAGCGGCGACCGAGGCATCGCGGCCGCTATGGATGAGAACAAGACCGGGCGCAGCGACGTCCTCTTCGTGAAGGCGCTCGAACAGGTGCAAGGCGACGAGCGAGACATCATCGTCTTCTCCGTCGCGTTCTCGAAGCAGTCCAACGGCAAGATCCCGACCAACTTCGGTCCTCTCTCGAACAGCGGCGGCGAGCGACGGCTCAACGTCGCTATAACCCGAGCCCGCCGCAAGGACATCGTGTTCTGCAGTTTCGACCCTAAGGAGCTCGACGTCTCGGGATCTGCGTACGACGGACCGAAGCACTTCAAGGAGTTCCTCCTCGACGCAGCGCGCGGTAGTGCTGTCGGCGTGGATACTCCGGGCCGGGTCGCGATTCGAGATCGACACCGCGACGACATCGCCGATGCGCTCCGCGCCGCCGGGCTGCATGTCATGACGGACGTTGGAATGTCGAACTTCCGACTCGACCTCGTCCTTGCCCGCGCAGATGCCCCGACCCGGCCGATCCTTCCCGTGCTTCTCGACGGTGAGAGCTGGACCCGACGCACGACGGTTTCTGACCGCGACGTGCTGCCGCTCGAAGTGCTCGAAGGGCTGATGGGGTGGCCGGCGGTCGCCCGTATCTGGTGGCCGATGTGGATGCAGAACCGCGACCTCGTTGTCTCGCAGGTGCTCGAGCAGGTCGCGGCCGCGGAACAGGCGTTCGCCGCGCCCATACCTGTCCCGCAGGGGGATGAGGTGCCGGCGAGTACGGATGACGCGCCGGCTGTGGTTGCGGACGACGCGCCGGCGGTGGTCGCCGAAGCCGTGCGGGATGCCCCTGCCGCGCGCATACTCGCGGATCACCCGACGTCCGCTCCGGCGCCCGATGTCGCCTTCGCTCCGTTTGCGCCCACAGAATCTGAGCTTGATTCGCGCCCGGTCGCGCCCGCAGCATCCGAACCTCCGGCGCGCGAGGGAACCTTCGTGCCCGCCCACACGAGCGTCGAGGGTTCGCGAGACACTCTCGACGAGCTGCCGCGGCGATCCGCGGTGGCGAAGGTGCGCGAACAGATCGCCGATGTGGTCCAGGCGGAGGGGCCCGTAGAACTGGGGCGTCTCACACGGATCGTCGCGCGACGCTTTGGTCTTAACGCGGTGCGTACCGCCCGCGCAGAAGAGATCGCAAAGCTCGTCCCGCGCGACCGGGTGAAGAAGGATCGTCTCGGGGCATTCGCCTGGCCGGAAGGGCTCGATCCGCAAGTTTGGACCGGTTACCGCCCCGCTGACAAGGACGGCTCTCGTTCGCTCGAGGAGGTCGCGCCAGAAGAGATCGCGAACGCGATGAAGGCGGTGCGCCGACTCGCCTCAGGGCTCGACGAGGAAGCGATCCTACGCCGCACGGCCGAGATCTTCGGGATCGTTCGCCTCGGAGCGCTCGTGAAGGCGCGTCTCGCGTCGGTATATCGGTTGTTGCTCGACCAAGCCCAGGCTGAGCAGCCGCATCAAGAAAGCGTCTCGGCGAAGGCCGGCGAGCCTGCAGGCGTCAGGAGTGCCGGACCCGACGTCGCGAGCGCGCCTGTTGCAAAGCTCACGCCGGAGCCTGTGCCTGCTGTGATAACGCCGGATGCTGCTGTGTTGAAGCTCGCGGCGGCTGTCGAGGCGTATCGGCCCGACCTCGCCAGACTCGACGAGCACTCGTATTACGACTACATGGCGGGCGAAATCCTCGCGCCGGATCTGATCCAGCTTGTCAACCGGATCGTTCTGGACCCTGACTACGACGGAAGCGCTGGGCACACCGGTATCCGAGAGAGGGCCAGTGGACTGTCGCTCGATGACGCGCATGCGGTCGGCAACGTCGCGTCTGCAGTATGGAGAAGCACCACCGGACGTGCCATGGAGCAGACCGCGAAGAAGATCGCCGTGCACCTCGCTGAGCTGCCGGACTTCGATGCGCTTCCCTGGGGAGGCGCGATCGAGACTTTCGCGGCAGCGCATATGCACGGCATCCGGCCCGGCCTCGTCTCGCTGACACAACAGCACCTGGTGCAGTATGCCGATGAGCGGGGGATGATCGCTCACGTCGAGAGCGAGATCAAGGTCGATGCACGACGTGCGCTCGAGGCAATGTCGCCTCTCGAGCGCGATGAGCTCGGTTTCGCCAGCCGCAATGCCAAGAAGCTCCAGCTCGCTCTGCCCTACGTCGGTGGAGTTAAGGAGACGCGCTGGCCTTTCGTCGTCTACTGGATGGCCCGGTTCGAGAGCGATGAGTCCGGTGGGACTCGAGAGGCGCGCTATGCCACCGCTTCGCGTGCTCTGGCGGCGAGAGGCGCTACACGTGCGGCCATCTCGCGCACGTTGGGAATCTCCACATCGATCCTCGACCGGATAGAGCGGGAGAACCGGCGAAACGTCGTACTGGCGCCGGACGATCCGATCGTGACAGACCTGGCAACTGAACTCGCATAGGCATTTATGCTTTACGCATAGGTAGTTGCTTGCTCAAAGCTTTCCGGGAGCGTATGCTAAGCGCATAAAATGTGCTCTGCTTAGCGAAGGAACCTCATGAAGATCACTACCCAGTTGGATGTTAGCGTCGTCGCGGTCGACCTCGATGATGAGGTGACGATCATGCTCGACCTGGAGGCGCCAGCCGTCGATGCCGACCAGCGACGACCGCCGGCTTCGCTCGAGATCGTGCTCGACCGCAGCGGTTCGATGAGCGGAGCGCCGCTCGAGGGTGCGAAGGATGCGCTCATTGCACTTGTGCGTCGACTCGAGCCGACCGACAACTTCGGTCTCGTGACGTTCGATGACACGGCGCAGGTTGTGGTGCCCGCAGGTCCGATCTCGGACAGGGAGGAGGTGATCGCGCAGATTAGCCGTGTCACTGCGGGAGGAACCACAGATCTCGGAGCGGGGCTCTTCCGCGGACTTCGCGAACTGAAGCGCATCGCGCACAGCGGGGGAACGTTGCTCGTGGTGTCGGACGGGCATGTCAATGCGGGACTCCATGATGTGATCGACTTCGTGCGCGTGGCTGAGAAGGCGCACTCGGGTGGCATCGTCATATCCACCCTCGGTTACGGCGAGCACTACGACGAGACCCTCCTCACGGCGATTGCGCGCTCGGGTTCGGGTAACCACGTGTTCGCCAGTGACCCGGACGCCGCGGGCGCCGCGATCGCCGGCGAGGCCGCAGGACTGCTGGCTAAGACGCTTCAGGCAGTCACGCTCACACTTGTGCTTCGGCCGGCGGTTCAGATGGTCCGCTTGTACAACGACCTGCCCGGCCATGCGTTGCCGGACGGGCGCATCATGATCGAGATCGGCGATCTTTACGCGGCCGAGAAACGGCGGCTTCTTCTGAAGCTGAAGGTGCCCGCGATGTCCGATCTCGGTGCCGCCGAGGTCGCAACGCTCGAGCTTGAGTACATCGAGCTGCCGAGACTTATCCAACACATTGCGAAGCTGCTCGTCAGCGTGAACATCGTTCCGGGGACGGATGCGGCACGTCGGCTCGTTCACCCTGCTGTCGAGTCAGAGAAGCTCTTCCAGGAAGCTCAGAACGCGAAAAAGCTCGCGTCGGAGGCGTTCGAGCGTGACGAAGTCGGATCGGCGAGGGCCCTCTTGGTCGAGGCGAAGTCGCACCTCAACCGTGCACTGTCTCTCGTGCCGGACGAAGCGGCGGGAGGCTTCGAGAGGGAGATCGCATTCGTCGACCAGATGACGGGGCTGGCGTCCGAGCGCTCCGCTCAGTACATGTCGAAGCTCAGCCGGTCGTCATACCACCAGATGAATCGAAAGCGCGGGCGCATGGACGACTCTGGTGGCGGGGAGACGGGCGCGGCCTGAACCGCGTTAGGGGATCGACCGACTGCGGTCTTCGACGACGCCCGCCATGACTTGCATTTGAACGCGGGAGAGCGCCTCCATCCGGACAGACGAGGGCAGCGTCTCGAGTTCCTTAACGGCACGCTCAATCGCTTCGTCAATGGAAGGCCGAGCATTTCGGGTAGCCGTCCCCGCTGATCGGAGCGCGGGGAGCGCTTCTGCCGTTGCGAACAGATCATCGAGCGACATCCCTAGAACGCGGGACAGGGTCATCTGATGCTTCGCAGACGGGAGCCGATACCCGGTCTCGATCTGCGCAATGTACGGGTACGACAGGTCGGTGGCGCTGGCCAGATCCTTGCGACTCATGCCGAGTTCCTCGCGGCGAGCCGCGATGCGCTTGCCGAGAGCGAGGTCGCCGGTTCGTGGCGATGAGCCGGTTTCGCGGGCATTCGGGCTTTCGGGAGACATGATTCTATGCTCTCAGAATCACCAGATTCATGCAATCCGTAAGGAGTTTGCGCTGAGCATAGGGAGAGAGTTGCGAAGCGCAGAACAAATGAGTATGCTGAGCGCATAGCAATTCTACCGCCAGCAGAATATTGGAGTCTGAAATGAACGAGATCAAGTGTCCCCACTGTGCCACCGTGTTCACTATTGATGAGGCGCAATACGCAGACATTGCGCAACAAGTTCGCACCGTGGAGTTCGAGAAGGACCTCCACGAGCGGCTCGCCGAGGCTGAGAGTGCCAAGCGAACCGAGATCGCACTTGCCGAGGCGATGATCGCTCAGCGGGCACAAATGGAAGCTGCGGCCAAGGATGCGCAGATCCAGACGCTAAAGGCCGAACTTGATAAGGCGGCGACCATTCAGAAGCTCGCCGTGACAACTGCAGTCTCCGCGACGGAGAAGGAGCTCGTCGAGGCGAAGAGCCAGCTTGCGTTGCAGAAGGCGGAGCAGGATGTGCGGGATGGTGCCCTCAGCGCATCGCACTCCAAAGAACTCGCCTTGAAGGACGAACTCATCGAGCGCTACAAGGATATGAAGGCCAAGCTCTCGGTCAAGCTGCTGGGGGAGACTCTTGAACAGCACTGCGAGACCGAGTTCAATCGCATGCGGTCGCTTGCATTCCCGCGTGCTGAGTTCAGCAAGGACAACGATGCGTCCGGCGGCACCAAGGGCGACTACGTCTTTCGCGACTTCAGCGAGCATGGGATCGAGTACGTCTCCGTCATGTTCGAGATGAAGAACGAGTCGGATCTCTCGTTGACGAGAAAAAAGAACCTCGACTTCCTTGCCAAGCTCGACAAGGATCGCAACGACAAAGGCTGCGAGTACGCGGTGCTCGTGTCGATGCTCGAAGAGGACTCCGAGCTCTACACCGGCATCACCGATATGTCGCATCTGTATCCGAAGATGTTCGTGGTCCGCCCGCAGTTCTTCCTTGCCATCGTCGCGCTGCTGCGAAACGCGGCCGAAGACACCATCGGCGTGAAAGCCGAGCTGGAGCAGGTGAAGAGGCAGAACATCGACATCACCGACTTCGAGTCGGAACTCGAGGACTTCAAATCGGCCTTCGGTCGCAACTATGACTTAGCTACGCGCAAGTTTGACGCCGCCATTAAGGACATCGACATCGCCATTGATCGCCTGCAGAAGGTGAAGGACGCCCTGCTCAGCTCTGAGAACAACCTTCGCCTTGCCAACGACAAGGCGGTGACTCTCAGCATCAAGAAGCTGACGAAGGGCAACCCGACCATGCAGGCGAAGTTCGCAGAGCTGGGAGCACAAAGCGAACGGGACGCCGCGTAGCAACAGCGAAGCGGGTTCGAGCTGATCGGGCGACATGAGCCCGCGCCCGCAGCGGGTCACGTCCGTCTTCGTTACTATGCTGAGTCCAATCGGGCCGGCGGATTCGGGAGGTCGCACAGACTCTGAGGCGTCGGGTCGGTGAATGCACTGAGAGGGTAGCCACTTGCTAAAGGCAATCGCACTTGTCGTCATCGGACTGCTGGCTGGAGTGCTCGGCTTCGGAGTCGCTACCGCGGCGGGATTGAATCCATTCCAGCCGGACTCGATCGATCAAAGTCAGCCGGCGATGCTCAAGTCGATCCAGGATCTCAGTCAGTATCACGCAGCGATGGGTGACTTCGAGGTGATCGTCGACCTTGACGATCCAGGCGACGTCGAGTGGCTGCCCGGCGTACTCGGTGCTATCGCAAACCGGACCGGACTCGCTGCTCGCCACACGCTATTTGTCGCGGGCGGTACGGTAAACGCCTACGTCGATCTCTCGGGCCTCTCTGAGGACGATTTGACCCTCTCGGCCGACGGCAATTCGGTTACGATCCGGCTGCCGGTCGCTGAGCTAGATGAGCCGAACCTTGACCTTGACAACAGCCGAACTTACCTATTCTCTCAGGATCGGGGACCGCTGGCCCAGATCTCCGATCTCCTGGAAGCTCCAGATCAAGCTCGGTTCTATGCGCTTGCTGAGGACAAGATCGCCGCTGCCGCGGAAGAGTCCGAGCTGCGCATGAGGGCCACGGAGAATACGAGGGCAATGTTGGTCGGCATGTACGGTTCTCTCGGTATCAACGTTTCCTTCGAGTAGGTCAACTACTTCGAGGTCTACGAAGTCGAAGCTATTAAGAGCCGCGATCGGCTCCGAGGCGGCCAGCGCCAATCGATTCCTGGACGCAGATGTGCTGCGACCCAACTGTCGAGTCTCCACCGTTTCCATGCCCCGCTCAACGGACAGGGCTCTGCCTGAAATGAGGAGACGAATCTAGGAGATGCACGCAGGCACCCACGGTGGGCGACGCCCTTTGGCACCGCTTAACTACGGGTACCTGCATCGCAGAAAAATCCCTGGGTAACCGCGAAAACTTGGCCTACTCTGGCGCCATGCGCGGAGGTCTGGAGCGATGGAAGAGGGGCGTCGAATCCCGCGGGGTTCGGCATGCGATCGCGTACGCGCTGGAGGGCACATGCGACGCCCACATGCCCCACCCGACGGGCGTCGAAGCGCTTGGGGCGTATGGCGCGGCATCCGATTCCACCGTCTCTCGATTCATCGTCGACAACGGCGTCATCACGACTGACCAGCTCACGAGCGGGGGCCTTCGTGTCTGGCTCGCCGGACACGATCCGATCACGGGGGAGGAGCGCGGTCACCAGCGGCTGAGCCCTGACGCAGACCTACTGCTCGACGGGACGCTCAATCACCCGAAGTCATACAGCGTCGCTGCGCTGCTGCATCCTGAACTCGCCACCGAGTTCGAGGCATTGCAAGACAGGCTGCGTGAGCGCATCTTGCTCACCTGGCAGTCCGAGCTCAATGCGCGACGCGGACATGCTGGGCTCGTCCGCGAGGAGATCACGCGCATCGAGGTCGTCGAGCTGCAGCACCGCCGATCACGGGCGCTCGACCCGCACATCCACCGCCACCTCTGGCTGAACATCAAAGTGCTCGGCGCGGACCGCAAGTGGTCGAACCTCGACTCGCGCGTCGCGATGAAGCTACACACCGTCGTCAACGCCGAGGGCGAGCTCGCCGCCCGCACAGACCCCGCGTGGATCGCCGCGCTCGCCCGCCACGGGTACACGCTCGACGACTCGGGCGAGATCGCCGAACTCGCCGGCGCTGTGCGTCCGCTTTCACGTCGGTCGGCCCAGATCGAGGCTAACCGCGCGCGTCTGATCGCGGAGTGGTCGACGGTACACGGGGGATCGGCGCCCGGCGTCGACGTGTTGCAACAGATCGACCGGCGCGCATGGGCAGTAGCGCGACCGAACAAGCCGGCCGACCTCGACGAGATGTCGTGGGAGTCACGCGTCCGCGACGAGATCGCGGCGATCAATCCGAGCCTGATCACTGCGCGTGCACCGATTGCCGTCGCTTCGACAGGCCTGCACTCCCTCGATCTGGATCTGCTCGCTGCTGCGGCGATCGTCGATGCGGACGCACGGTCCACCTCATGTGGCGGGCGGTTCAGCACATTCGACATCCGCGCCGGCGCAACGCGCGCGCTCTCGCGCACCGGCATCGTTGCGCCGCGCGACCAGCTCGATGACGTGATTGTCGAGATCACGACGCGCGCCGCGAAGGCCGTCCATCGGCTCGTTGCGGAAGTCCCGCCCGCGCACGTGAAGGCCTTCATGGCCACCGAGACAGTACGCGCGAAGGTGCGCCTCGCCGGACGCCTTGACGCGCTCGCCCGGCCGGGACGCTCGCTCCTACCGAAGGAGTTGCATCGCCTCGCGTCCGACGAGGACACCTCGACACTGGATGCTTCGCAGAGCGTTGCGGCGTGCGCGATCGCCGGGACTGACGGGCTTGTGACGGTCACCGGTCCCGCTGGCACGGGCAAGACGACGATGCTGCGCGTCGCGTTTGCAGCGCTCGGGGCGCAACGGCGGCGGATGATCGTCGTCGCTCCTACCCGGAAAGCGGCGTCGGTGGCGTCTCGCGAGGTCGGGGCTGCGGCATCCAGCATTCATGCCCTGCTCGCAGACCACGGCTACCGGTGGGGTGCCGATCAGGCCGGTGCGATGGTGTGGACAAGACTGCGCGTGGGCGAGGTCGATCCCGGCACGGGTGTCACGTATGGCGGGCCGACCCGGCACGTGCTGCGTCCTCGCGATCGGGTCGTGGTCGATGAAGCGGGCATGGTCGATCTGCAGACTGCTAACGCACTCACCGAACTCGCGATCGAGCAGGGGGTCGGCCTCGCTTTCGTCGGAGACCCGCGCCAGGCGCTGCCGGTCGGACATTCCGGTGCGATGGGCTCAGCGATCCGGCACGCAAATGCCGCCGTTGAGCTCGATACAGTGCATCGGTTCCGCGATCCCGAGTACGCGGCGCTCACGCTGCGGCTGCGCGACGCGGGAGATCGCGAGGATGCGCTGGCCGTCGCTGGTGAGCTGGTGGAACGCGGTCACGTCGCGCGGGTTGATCATCATGATGCAGCTCGTGAGCGGATGATCGACGCCTACTTCGAGTGGCACGCGCGCGGCAAGCGGGTGACGTTGGTCTCCGGAACCAACGCTGAGGCGGATGCCATCAACGACGCGATCCAGCAGCGGCGAGTCGATCACGGCGAGCTCGATCCCGGCGTGGTCGCGTGGGGGATGGGCGAGCAGCGCTTCCTCGTCGGTGACAGTGTCCAGACCCGTCGCAACGACCGGCTCACGGGCGTCGAGAATCGTGCGCAGTGGATAGTGCGCGGCATCCGTGAGGAGTTCGTCGATCTTGTGTCGGTTGGCGACAGCGGCGAGTTGCGGAGAGTGTCTGCCGAGTACGCGCGAGAGCACCTGCAGCTGGCCTACGCATCGACGGTGCATGGCGTGCAGGGCGACACCGCTGATGCCTCCGTGGTCGGGCCGGATGTGGATGCTGCGGGACTGTATGTCGGACTCACCCGCGGGCGGGTTCGCAACGTCGCGATCGTGGTCGCGGGGACGGATGCCGCGGCTCGCGAGCGCCTCGCCGAGTCGATGCAGCGCGGCACGCCGGAGCTGACTATGCAGGACGCCGTACGCGCAGCTCAGGCCGAGTTGCGGCGTGCGGCGCGGAATCGCGAGACCGCGATGGTGACGGGTCCGGTTGTTCGGGCGCCGAGTGCGGGGCGCGGGATGGGGATGTAGCGGCGCTCGATTTGCGGTATTCAGCCGGCGGGCGTTCGACCGCGCTATTCGGTCGTAGCAGGAGTCCGCATCAGGCTGGCTCGGACAACTCCTCTTCTTATCTGCTGAACGACCAGCTGGCTGGTGGCCGACGGCGAGCTGGAAGGTAATCGCGCTCCGTTCGTAACGACTCAGCTCGAGTCCTGGGAAGCCGGGTCATGATCACAGGTGTCCGGGAAACCGGGTCACCCCGCCATGCGTCCGTGGTCGGGCCGGACGTGGACGCGGTGGGCCTGTACGTCGGTCACACTCACGGGCGGGGCACAACGTCGCGATCGTGGTGGCGCGGACGGATACCGGTGCCCGTGCCCATCTCGTCGAGTCAATGCAGCGCGGTATGCGGTACGCCGGAGCTGACGATGCAGGATGCAGTGCACTCTGCTCAGACGGAGATCCGCCGCGCGGTACGCGCGCGGCGCTTGCGATCGTGCCGCTGGACGGGTCGGTAGCATCGCCGGGTGGGCTGAGAGGGCTGCCTGGCCAGTGCCTGCGATCTGGGCAGCGCGGTGAGCGCGATCATGCTTGCGCTTGGCAGAGTCTACGTACACACACGGGAGCTGTCGCCGTGCCGACCGAGCCATAGCCAACGACTTGCTAGGCGGTTGCCCCGGCAAGGCGCCGATCACGCGCGTCGCTAAAGATGCGGTCATATTTTCGCTCAGCAACGTCGCGACCGAAGCCATTCAACCGCTGGAGGTCGACCCAATCGACTTCCCCAAAACGGCGCCGATGCGAACTGGCTAGATCCGGGTTAGCAACGCGGAGCTCGGTGCGTTCCACCAGCCGTATAGTCCGCAGAAGTACGTGCACATCCTCAAAGGGGTCGCTTGGAACCCACCGAGCCGAGGGCAACGTCAGACGCCCGTCGCGAAGATCGCGTACCCCGTTGAGCGGATCCAGAATCGAATCTCGTCCGTTGACACTCACGCCGAGAGCGTTCACCGAGGCATCGAAGTGCCGCAGTGCTTCCTCGACCGTCGCGGCCCGACCGTAGAAGCGCCTTGTGTGAATGAGATCTAGATGCCGGCCGTCCTTGAGAAGATAGCGCTGGTTTCCGTGTCGGTTCACCCGAGGCGTCCCCAAAGATCGGAAGGCGCTTTGCAACGTGTTGAAGTCCTCCGTCGTCATTAGGTCAATGTCCACCGGAGCGAGATCCGGATTGCGGAGTGCATCTCGAACGGCGCCACCAACTAAGAAGACGTTCGCGTCAAGGACACGCAACTCGTGAAGCACCGCGCCTAGTGAGAACCGCGCGAAGGTTCGATCCACGATCTGATCGAGCTTGGGCCGAGTCATACTTCATCCTCGTCCGGCATCGGACGGAGGGCAGCCGGGAAGGGCTGGTCTTGGTCTGTCTGGAGCGCTGCTGCCGCCGCCCTCCAGCGGTCTTCCTCTTCGAGACTCGCTGCACCAGTCCAGAGCGCCCCGATTACGATCCCGAACGTGTCAGGCCAATCCGCTGGAGCATCGCGTAGCTCAGCAGCGCGCTCAATCTCGCGCTCCCAGCGGGACACACCACGGATCGTGTCGACGACTGACGCAAGCTCCATGCACAACTCCCGCCTGGCATCAACGTCGTCCATATTTGCGACGACCTGCAGATACACCCTGAGGGCACCATAGCGCACCCACTCGTCTTCGCTCGCTGCCTGGAACATCTCCAAACACCTAGCGGCGACGCGTGGATCTCGCGAGGAACTCAATGCGTGCAGAGCTCTCCAGCGGACATCCTCGTGCTCGCTGGCAGATGCGAGCCGCAACAACTTCTCGGCGGCCGGACCGTCATGTTCGAAGCTCGAGAGCACGTTGGACGCCGTCCAGGCCACCAGGTAGTCGTCGTCTGAGAGCTTCTCGAGGAGCATCTCGTCATCACGCGAAGAGAAGGTGGTGCGCCACTCTCGCCACCACGAGCCGTAGTCGGGCAGGGCCGCGGCCAGTCGAACAAGCTCCGCTCGGTTCGCCGCTTCCAAGGCCCGGCGGGCCAATTCATCCCCGACCTGAAGGCCTAGCATGTCGCCCGCGAATAGCGCAGTGTTGAGGACCGGTGAGAACCGGCGGTGACCGAGCAATAGAAGCAGAGCGCTTCGAAGGTCTTCGGGAACGCGTTGGGCGCCAGCGAGGTCCTCTGCGAGAAGTGAGGCCGCCGCAAGATAGTTCCACTTGTCAATCGCGCGGACCAAGCGGTCGACATCTTCTTCTTTAACCTGCTCGAGAAGAAGCCCAAGGGCCGAGAAACTGGCGCCCTCAACTGTCAGGGCATCCCACGTCTCTTCGTGCCAGTCCTCAGTCCGTGTGTGGAGGTGGTTTGCCGCGAAGTAGGCGTGGTAAAGCGGGTGCATAAATCGGAATGCGCTGTCTGCAACTGTGAGAAGATCTGCTTCCTGAAGATGGGCAGTAAGCTCCGCGCCGAGAAGCTCACGTACGTCCTCGCTCGCCGCCGCCGTGGAGTCTTCGCGTTCGAGCCAGACAAACGCTTTACTCGCCACCGCGCCAAGATCGTCAGCTATGACGGGGGCTGCTCGCGCAGCTAGTTGGCGAATCGCCTCAGATCTGCTGGCCGCTTCGATCCCCTTATCGCGGAAGAACGGAAAGGTCTCCCAGCCCCGTAGGGAGCCACCGCGCAGGTCGACGCCGAACAGCGCCCATCGATCCAGTTCGACTGCCCGACGTGTTACGCGATCAGTTACGACGACGGCCAGTTGGGGGTCTTTGCGAGTAACCTCCTCTACCGCATCTAGCACCGCCTGAGCGTCAGCAGGTCTAACCTCGTCAAGCCCGTCCAAACAGAGAAGCAACTTAGAACCGTAGCGCCGTCGAACGGTTTCGATAAGCCACTGACGGAACTTCTGACCAGCCTCGATTCCGGGCTGAGCAGCGAGCAAGGACGGGATGGAACGAACTGAATCGCCCCGGGTGTCGTGGAGGGTCT
>NZ_HG779602.1:0-9190 GCF_000582705.2 Microbacterium sp. C448 | reverse complement strand
ATGCGGCATCAAACCTGGGGCGCTTCAAACCGGCGAACATCACCCAATACATGACGACCATCGCGGTGAGGATCATCGCCGCGAATCGCAGATACATCGGCATCTGCATCCGCGACTTCTGCTCCGTCTGGTGCTCGTTGTGGTCACGCTGTTGGTCGTTGTTCTGATTCGTCGACAAACGGATCATCTCCTCATTCACTCATTCGTAATCATTCACTCATTCGTACCGTCGATTGCCTCTCGTCGGTCGAGGCGCGATCGGTCGCGCTCTCAGGCGGCGAGCATCTCGACGCAGGCCTGCTCGCAGTGGCGGCACGCCTCTGCGCAGATCTTGCAGTGCTCGTGCATCTCGGCGTGCTGCTCGCACTCCTCCGCGCAAGCGGCGCACGCGGCTCGGCACGCCTCGAGGACCGCACGAATAGTGTCGGGGTTGCTGCCCGTCTGGCGGGTCAGTACGGCAGCGGTCGCGGCGCAGACGTCGGCGCAGTCTAGGTTCTTGCGGATGCATTCGGTGAGCTCCGCGACCATGTCCTCGCTGAGGCACGCGTCAGCGCACGCGGCACACGACTGGGCGCACTCCACGCACGCCTCGATACACGTCAGCAGCGCATTGCTCGCATCGGCCTTCGGGTGGGTGCGCAGCATGTCTCCCGTAATGGTCATCGTCATTGCTCCTTTCCCGCCGGGCGGATGCCCGACCAGCGGCACGCTACAACGGGCATACCCATCCACGGAGGGGGTTGCATACCGGTAGGGGGCTGCGGTACTAAGTCACACGTACGTAGCAAGCCAGAGCGTCTCGCGCACGGCCGCCATACCCAATGGGGGTATACAGTGAACTTGTCGCCATACCAACAAAGGCGACCCCCCAGGAGGGGAAGTTGTCATGTCGATGAACGAGTTTCGGGTATGGATATGACATGCGGGCTCGATGGAGCCCGCTGAATCGCTCGCTCACTCTGTTCCACCCGATGATCGCGACGACGTTGTCGATAGGAAAGGCCCATGACCTCAAACACCTCTGACCACGCCCCTGGGGGGACGCACCCCGGGGAGCACGGTCAGCACACCGGACAGATGGCAGAGCACGACGCACACTCAGAACACGGCGGGGCACATGCGGGCCACGGCGCCGATCACGTAACGCAATTTCGTCGGCTGTTCTGGATCAACCTGATCATTGCCATACCCGTCGTGGCGTTCTCGAGCATGTTTGCGATGCTCGTCGGATACCAGCTGCCCGACTTCCCGGGCGCCGCATTCATCGCCCCCGCGCTGGGTACCGTCATGTATGTGTGGGGCGGGCGCCCGTTCCTCACCGGTGCGGTCGCCGAATTGCGTGCCCGCACACCCGGCATGATGCTGCTGATCGCCCTCGCAATCACTGTCGCGTTCCTCGCCTCCTGGGGCGCGAGCCTCGGACTGTTGGATCACGAGCTCGAGTTCTGGTGGGAGCTGGCACTGCTGATCGTGATCATGCTCCTCGGGCACTGGATCGAGATGCGGTCGCTAGCCCAGACCACTTCGGCCCTCGACTCGCTCGCAGCGCTCTTGCCCGACGAGGCCGAACGGGTCGAGGGCGACGACGTGATCACCGTCTCACCCACCGACCTGAGGGTTGACGATGTCGTGATCGTTCGCCCCGGTGGCAGCGTTCCCGCCGACGGGCGCATCGTCGACGGCAGCGCCGACATGGACGAGTCCATGGTCACGGGCGAATCCCGCACTGTGTCGCGCGGTGTGGGCGACCCGGTCGTGGCGGGTACCGTCGCGACCGATTCCGGGCTGCGCGTGCAGATCACCGCCACGGGTGACGACACCACCCTCGCCGGCATCCAACGGCTCGTCACCGAGGCGCAGGCTTCGTCATCGCGAGCACAGCGTCTCGCCGACCGCGCCGCGGCATGGCTGTTCTGGTTCGCCCTCGGCTCCGCCGTCATCACCGCGCTCGTCTGGAGCCTCCTCGGCAACCCCGATGCTGCCGTCGTCCGCACGATCACGGTGCTCGTGATCGCGTGCCCTCACGCGCTCGGGCTCGCGATCCCCCTGGTCGTCTCGATCGCAACCGAACGCGCCGCGCGCGGGGGCGTTCTCATCAAGGACCGCCTGGCGCTCGAGAGCATGCGCACGATTGACGCCGTGCTCTTCGACAAGACCGGCACCCTCACCAAGGGCGAGCCGACTATCACCGATGTGCAGACGGTTGGGGATGTCGAGCCCGACACCGTTCTGCGCCTCGCGGCCGCGGCGGAGGCCGACAGCGAGCACCCGCTCGCGAAGGCGATCGTCCGCGCCGCGCAGGACCGGGGCCTCGCCGTGCCGCGCGCATCCGGCTTCCACTCCTCCCCCGCCGTCGGCGTCACCGCGACCGTCGAGGGCACCAAAATCCGGGTCGGCGGGCCGGGGCCGCGGCGTCCGAAATCCCCGCCGCCGACACGTGGCGAGATGAGGGCGCGATCATCCTGCACGTCATGCAGAACGGCGCGGTCATCGGCGGGCTGCGGCTCGCGGACGAGATCCGCCCCGAATCGCGCGAAGCCGTCGAGGCGCTGCACGCCCTCGGGGTCGAGGTCGTCATGATCACCGGTGACGCAGATGCCGTCGCGCGGACGGTCGCGGGCGAACTCGGCATCGACCGGTACTTCGCGGGCGTCCGCCCCGAAGACAAGTCAGCCAAGGTCGCCGAACTGCAACACGGCGGACGCAAGGTCGCGATGGTGGGCGATGGCGTGAACGATGCCCCCGCCCTAGCGCAGGCCGACGTCGGCGTCGCCATCGGCGCCGGCACCGACGTCGCGATCGCTTCCGCCGGAGTCATCCTCGCCAGCTCCGACCCGCGCTCGGTGGTATCGGTCATTGAGCTGTCGCGAGCGAGCTACCGCAAGATGCAGCAGAATCTCTGGTGGGCCGCTGGCTACAACCTGCTCTCGGTCCCGCTCGCCGCCGGCGTGCTCGCCCCGATCGGATTCGTGCTGCCGATGTCGGTCGGCGCGATCCTGATGTCGCTGTCGACGATCGTCGTCGCCCTCAACGCCCAACTCCTCCGGCGCCTCGACCTGCAGCCCGAGGCATCCGTCCGCGCCGTCCTGAACCGCTAGAGAGGCCCTGCCATGTCGAACACCACCCGAGACCCCGTTCACGAGCCTGAATTCGCTCACGAACCCGCCGGGCACGGCTACATCACCGACAAGTCCAAGTACCTCAACCGGCTGAAGCGCATCGAGGGACAAGCCCGGGGTGTGCACAAGATGATCGAGGACGAGAAGTACTGCATCGACATCTTGACGCAGATCAGTGCTCTCACCAGCGCGCTACAGGTCGTCGCCGTCGGTCTTCTCGACGATCATCTCAAGCACTGCGTCCTCAATGCCGCGCGCGCGGGCGGCGACGAGGCAGACATAAAGATCAAAGAAGCCACCGACGCCATCGCGCGACTCGTGCGGTCCTGAATTCCCACCAGGCGGAAGCACGGCGGCGGTCTGCCTGACACCGCGCGCCAACATCGCCCCACCCCTCCGTCTCTCCAACCGCGTATCGCGCGGCAGACGCGGCGCAGTGTGCTCAGCCGCGAGCCGCGCGAAGCGAGTTCGGCGGATGGACACCCATAGGCGTGAGGCGCACCCTTCAGATGCAAGGACAGTGACCCGGCGCCCGAGGCCTCAAGACGGTTTGCGGCTGGACACCATTGCCCCGACGATCACCAGCAGCGCGGCAGCAGGATAGCCTGCGGCGAGGTCGACCCAACCTTCCGGTTGAGCTGGCCCGAAAGCTTCCAAATGCGCAAGCCAGTGGATGATGCCAACCACTGCTCCACCGATCATGATCACTTGACCTGCGCGGAGATATATCCGGCGGCGGCGGAAACGCTTCTGGAATTCTTCTTGGGTGGGCTCTCTACGCGGCGTGTCCATATGGCCTCCTCGCTTGTGGGGGTTTTGCAGCACCAACATGCTGCGGCGACAAGTGCTGCACCTCGGCGATCAAATGTGCCGACAGGAACAGTTGGTGCGACCGAGTCGGGCCGCGCCGCTGGCGGTTCAGGGCACACCGCACTTTTAGGCGAGCGCGGGCGCACGTGCCGGTACGGACCTCGCCATTTGGTACGTGCGTCACGTTCACGGCGCCTTCAAATCGGCGCAGGCATCGTGGTAGCGAGTCACGCATCATAAGTGCCTCAGCGGAATCGTGCTCCGGCGGGATGACTTCGACGAGAGTCCAGCCACCGCACCCGCCGCGAATAGCAGAACGAGGACGCCCACGCCGAGCCGGTCGAACCATGGTGCTACCGCCATCGCTGGAGTGACCGAGTCGGATAGCGGCGCTTCGGCGACCATGGCGGAGCTTGTGAATGGTGCCATCGTGGCGATCTCTGCGCCGTCGGGCCCGATGATCGCGGATGATCCCACGGTAGACACGTTCGCCACGGATCGAGCCGTCTCCATCGCGCGGGCGCGCGCGATGGAGAGCTGCTGCTCACCCTGAGCTGAATCTCCGAAGTCAGCATTATTGGACGGGACGATCAGAATCTCGGCTCCCGTAGCGATAGTTTCCCGGACGAGTTGGTCGGAGACGATATCGAAGCAGAGTGCCAGACCGATCGGGACGCCGTTCACCTGGACGGTGGCGGCTGTCGTTCCCGGGGTCATATCGACAGGAATCAGCGACGGAACGAACGGCAGGAGGCTTGACCAAGCTGCACGGTCCGGAAGGTATTCGGCGAAAGGGACCGGGTACCTCTTGTCATATTGTTCGACTACTCCCACGCCCGCGCGCCAGACGAGTGCGCTGTTGAAGACCTGATCGTCGTCTACCGTGAGCGTGCCGAAAAGGATAGGCGCGCTCACCCGATCGGCGATGCCGTCGAGCGTGGCTTGAACCTCGGCGGTTCGCGCGACGTCAACATCAACAGAATTCTCGGGCCACACCAGAAGATCGAGATCTTCGTCATACAGCGATTGCGTTGCACGCACATGATCCGCAAAGATTCTCCCCGGCGCACTGGCGTTAAAGATGCCGGCGTCCGAGTTGCCCTGCGCCGCGCCGACTCGCATACTTCCTGTTTCGTTGAAGGAGAAAGAGGGCACGGCCACGAGAGCGGCGAGAAGAACGAGGGGAGCGGATGCGTGCCCAACTCTGCGCGAGCGTGCCACCTGCACGAGCATCGTGCTCATCACGACGGCAGCGAAAGTGGTTCCGGCAACCCCGACCCACGGCAGTAGGTCGCGCATTGGCCCGTCCACCTGACTGTAGGCGAGTCGGCCCCAGGCGAAGCCACCATACGGCCAGTTCCCGGTAACGAAATCGCGCCCGACCCATGCCGCTCCCACCATCACGGGGACTACCACCATCCGGGAGATATCTCCCGGGATCCGCTCCTCAATCGTCCGCCACCCGGCGATCATGATTGCGGCGGCGGCCACCGACATGAGCACCTGTAGCGCGACGAGTGCTACCCAGGGTGCGGGACCGAGATAGGTCGTCAACCAGACAATGTGAATACCCCAGAAACATGTCGCTCCCGCCGCGGCTCCCGCCAGCGCACGGGTCATCCGTGGTGCCGTCAGAACGCAGATCTGCAGCGCCACGCCCACGAGAGCGAAGGGCCAAGACCCGACGGGCGGGAACGCGAGCGTCGTGAGAGAACCCCCCAGTGCGCCAAGAGCCAGAGTCTGCGGGAAGGCATATCGGGGCGCCCACTTCGCGTGGCGCGGGCGCACCGCCTCCAGCGGGACCGGTGTGGTCATGGTCCGGTGTGGTTGTCGCCTGCCACGCGAGGGTCGGAGTCGGACGCTACGCTGGCTGAGCGGTGGGGTTCTCCGTCGCTCTCGAGGGTGTGGCCATCCTCGTGGTCGCTCGGAGCGGTTTCCGGTGAGCGCCCCTTTCGGTAAACACTCAATTCGGGCTCCGGGTGGCGGGCCGCTTGGATCACGATGAGAAACACACCGGCGATCGCCACGACGAGCGCCGTCAGTACGTTTATCTTGACGCCCCAGATTTCGAGCTCGGTGGGGTCGATCCGAATGGATTCGAACGATGCCCTGCCCGTGCCGTAGATGAGCAGGTAGACGCCGAGCGCCCTGCCCCACCTCAGGCGATAGCGACGCTCCAGAAGAAGGATGGTCGCGGCGCCTGCGAGATTCCACAACATCTCGTACAGAAAGAGCGGGTGAAAAAGCGTGCCCGGCGGCAAACCCTCCGGGAAAGCGGCGCTCTGCGGGTCGATTTGAAGCCCCCACGGGAGAGTGGTGGGAAAGCCGTAGAGCTCTTGATTGAAGTAGTTCCCCAGCCGACCTACTGCTTGCGCGATGAGCATGGCCGGTGCGAGTGCGTCGGCGAAGGACAGGAACCGGATTCCGGCAATGCGGCATCCGATCATCGCGGCAGCGCCCCCGACGAGGACGGCACCGAAGATGGCGAGTCCCCCCTCCCAGACATAAAGCACGCGCCACAGATCAGCGCCCGGGTAGAAGTAGTCGTTGGGATGGGTGATCACATGGTAAACACGTCCACCGGCGATCCCGAAAGGGACCGCCCACAGCGCGATGTCGACGACGACGCCGCGGGCGCCACCTCGCCGTTCGAGGCGCCGAGAAGCCAGCCACGTGGCGATCGCAATCCCCAAAATGATGAAGAGCGCATAGAAGCGAAGTTCGAAGCCGCCGAGATAGACAGAATTGATGGAGGGGCTGGGAATACCCGCCGTGAACATCAGGCCGCTGCCGTTCAAGGATTCACCTTTGCCGACAGCCACGCGTAGGGGTCGATGTAGGTGCCGTCGGCACGCATCATACCGAGGTGTAGGTGGGGGCCTCCGCTCAGTCCGGTATCGCCGACTTTGCCGACGAGGTCACCGACACTGACCGAATCACCGGCCCGGAGAGCCAGCGTCCCGACTGCCATGTGTGCGTACAGGCTGCTGATTTTCTCCCCGTCGACGACGTGGTCGATGATCGCGTACACGCCCCACTGGCTGCTGTCGCTGGCTGACGCTTCCCGTACGACGCCATCGGCGACCGCTTGGATCGCCGAGCCGGCGCCCGGGTTCATATCGATCCCGTTGTGATCCTGCGGGCAACCAGGGCACGGTGATTCGCGCCATCCGAACCCGCTGCTGATCGGAACTCCGGTCAGAAAGGGCCACTGTATCGCGCCGCTGTAGTTGACGAATGTGGATGCTGTCTGCGCATACACTCCCGTCGTGATCGCGCTCGCACTGACGTACGTTCCCCGATCGAGGGGTGCGCCTGTCACCTGGATGTCGAGGTCAAGCGATTGGGCCTCGCCGTCGGAGCCACTTGCTTCCACCGTGTCGCTCGACACCGATGCCGGGAATGAGGCGCCGCTGGCGGGAAGAGCGAAACTTAGCGCTAGCGCCACCGCGGACGACATCGCGGTCGCCGACACAATTTGTCGCCGGAACGACGAACGACGCATCACGGCGAGCGGAGGGTGGGGTAGCGCTGATGGCGAAAATCTCCGGCGCTCCTTTTCGCTCTCCCTGATGCTTCGGCGGGTCGGCGAGGTAGCGGGCATGGACGGGTCTGACGATGAGGGCATTGTGATTCCGGAAGGAGACTAAGTCGCGCGCACCGGCGCGGAAGAAAAGCGAGAGGATCCAGGTAGCGGATCACTCGTGACACGGTCGAGGATCATGAGGCAGACCGGTCTTGACTCACGCCGCCACGCCGCCTGAAAATACGCGGCGTGGGGCGGTAACGAGCACCGTGACGAAAACGGGTGTGCTCAGGTCCGACTGATCGAGAGGACGTGAAGATCTGGTGCGCTGTGAAGGAGCACCCGCGCACGGAAACCCGTCCCTGAAGGGGGAACCAGACGTGTCGACAGCCAGAATCGCCGCGACGCCCGTGCGAGCCCGAGGCCTAAGGCAGCGACGAACGCGCAGACCGCGACAACCATGCACGCAAACAGGTCACCCATGTGGGATGAGCAATTTGAATCGCAGGGTTCAGCAACGGAAGAAGAACCGTCCGATACGGAGGACAATATCGGGTTCTCCATAATGCTCTGCGAAAGGGACACTTCCGACGAGCCTGCGACGTTGTGCTCGCCCTCGCCCCCTGCATGCATCGCCAGAAGGGCGAGCACGAAGAGCGACACGAGCGTGACGAGCCAGAGGGTCGCGCCCTGCGTGCGTGTGCCGTCGCGAAGAATGTTCACTCGCGCCTTCCTGCCGCAGGGCTCGTTACGTGATCGTGATGACTTCAGGACAGAGTACAAGATCTGCATCCGAGACTTTCCTGTGAACCACACCTGGTAGGTATCGCCAACTGCAGTTGCTCGGCGTGTCTGGACAAGCGCGCTGGATGATCGGTGTAAGGGTAGCGAACGTTTCCCGCTATCGTCACCCGTCGCACGAGGAGTCCAATGTCCCGCTACCTTCCGCCGGTGGCGCTTCCCGCTGTCGACTGCGGGTGTGCACCATCCGCAGAAGAACTACGCAAACTTGAAGGACCGCGACGCGATGCGGGCGTCAGACACACATTGGGGCGGCGGGGCTTCGTGCGCATCGGCGCGCTCGGGCTGCTCGCCGCGGCGTCGCTCGGGGTGGCTGCTCCGGCCTTCGCTGCCACGTATCCGTCCTGGGACGATGTGCAGCGCGCCCGCGACAATGAAGCCGCGAAAGCCACCGAGATCTCGCGCATTCAAGGGTTCATCGCAACACTGAACGCCAACGTCATACGGACGCAGGCAGCAGCAGAGGAAGCGTCTCAAGAATTCTTCGTCGCGGAGGAGGAGTACTTTGCTGCTGTTGCGCGGGCGGATGAGTTCCAGTCCCAGGCCGATGCCCAGGCCGCCGTCGCAGCGACTGCCTCGGAACGAGCGGGCCGCGTTGCAGCGGAGATGTATCGATCGGGTGGCGACGACACGTCGTTGCGATTGTTCTTTTCCGATGCCGGTGACGCCGACCAGCTGCTGAGCAGGTTGGGCAGGGCTGACAAACTTCTGCAGCGAAACCGCGATGCGTTCGCTGATGCCACCGTCGCGCGCGGGGCGGCACAGTCGCTCAGCGATCAAGCCGCGGTCGCGCGAGACGAACGCGATCGACTCAAGCAGCTCGCTTCGCAGCGAATGGAAGAGTCGCAGGCAGCAGCCGACGCGGCTCAGCAGGCTCTCGATGAACAATCCACCAACTTGGTCGTCCTAGGTGCGTGGGTCAGATCCTTCCGTT
>NZ_HG779601.1:0-3394 GCF_000582705.2 Microbacterium sp. C448 | reverse complement strand
GGCGGGACCGGCATCCCCCGCCGCAACGCGCTGCTGCAGCTCGAGCACGGCGGTGAGCGCGGCGATCGACTCGGCGCCGCGCGTGGTTTGGGGAGCGAGGCGGGGCAGCTGGGACGTGTCGCCATAGCCGCCGTGCGTCTCGTCGCGGACGATTTCACCCGCGGACAGTTCGATCACGCGGCGCTGCATCTGGTCGACGAATCCGGCCTCGTGCGTGGCCATCACGACCGTGGTACCGCCCGCGTTGATACGCGCGAGGAGCTGCATGATGCCGATGGATGTCGCGGGGTCGAGGTTTCCCGTCGGCTCGTCGGCGAGCAGCACCTGCGGACGGTTGACGATGGCGCGAGCGATCGCGACACGCTGCTGCTCACCGCCCGAAAGTTCGTGGGGCAGGCGCTTCTCCTTGCCCGCCAGGCCGACGAGCTGGAGCGCCTCGGGGACGGCCTGCTGGATGAATCCGCGCGACGAACCGGTTACCTGCAGCGTGAAGGCGACGTTCTGAAACACCGTCTTCGATGTCAGCAACCGGAAGTCCTGGAAGACGGCGCCGACATGGCGACGGAAGTACGGAACCTTGCGGTTCGACAGGGTCGCGATGTCACGGCCGAGCACGACGACGCGACCTTCGGAGGGGACATCCTCGCGCAGCACGAGCCGCAGGCACGTGGACTTTCCGGATCCGGATGCGCCGACGAGGAAGACGAACTCGCCGCGCTTCACCTCGAAATCGACTCCGGCGAGGCCGGGTTTCGATGAACCGCGGTAGGTCTTGGTGACGCTTTCGAACCTGATCATGGCGATCCGAGCCTAAGCGCGGTCACGCCGTGACCTCCGAGCGACACCCAGTCGTGTCGGATGGCGTGCCGGATGTCTCGACTCAGTCGTCGATGGGACGCTTGCGCCAGCGGATGCCCGCCGCGATCAGCCCATCAAGGTCGCCGTCGAAGACTGCCGCGGGGTTTCCGACCTCGTAGCCCGTTCGCAGGTCCTTGACGAGCTGCTGACCGTAGAGGAAGTAGGAGCGCATCTGATCGCCCCAACTCGCGGTGATGACACCCGCGAGTTCCTTCTTCTTCGCCGCTTCCTCCTCGCGCTGCAGCAGCATGAGGCGCGTCTGGAGCACCCGCATGGCGGCGGCACGGTTCTGGATCTGCGACTTCTCGTTCTGCATCGACACGACCAGGCCGGTCGGAAGGTGCGTGATGCGCACGGCCGAGTCGGTCGTGTTGACGGACTGACCACCGGGACCCGACGAGCGGAAGACATCCACGCGGATGTCGCCTTCCGGAACGTCGACCTCGACGGCCTCTTCCATCACGGGGATGACCTCGACCGCGGCGAACGACGTCTGGCGCTTGTCGGCCGAGCCGAACGGGCTGATGCGGGCGAGACGGTGCGTGCCGGCCTCGACCGACAGGGTGCCGTAGGCATAGGGGGCGTCGATCTCGAACGTGGCCGACTTGATGCCCGCGCCCTCGGCGTAGGACGTGTCCATGACCTTGACGGGGTACTTGTGGCGCTCGGCCCACCGGAGGTACATGCGCATGAGCATCTCGGCGAAGTCGGTCGCGTCGTCGCCGCCCGCGCCGGAGCGGATCGTGACAACGGCCCCGCGCTGGTCGTATTCGCCGTCGAGGAGCGTCTGCACCTCGAGCTGGCCGATCGTCTCGGTCAGCTCGGCGAGTTCCTTGCGGGCCTCTTCGGCCGACTCCTCGTCATCCATCTCGAGCGCGAGTCCGACGAGCACCTCGAGATCGTCCAGGCGGCTCTCGACGGAGTCGATCCGCGCGAGCTCGGACTGACGGTGACTCAGCGCACTTGTGACCTTCTGCGCGGCATCCGGGTCGTCCCAGAGATCCGGTGCACCGGCGGCATCGCTCAGCCGCTCGATCTCTTTGCGGAGTGCGTCGACGTCCACCACCGCCTGAATGTCGGCGAAGGTGGCACGGAGCGCCTGGATTTCGGCGGAGAGATCGAAGTCAAGCATGACAGTCCAGACTAACGTGGATGCACGTGACCCATCGCCCGCCCGCGCCTCCCCCGGGCGACGGCTCTCGTCGAGAGACCGCGGCGGTGCTGGGGCGCTTCGCGCCGATGATCTACGGACCGACCGTTCTCTTCGCCGTCGGCGAGGGTGCCGTGCTCCCGCTCTTGCCCGTCCTGGCCGCGCGCCTCGGCGCCGACATCGCGGTCGCCGGACTCGTGGCATCCGCCCTCGTCGTCGGCCAGCTGGTCGGCAACCTGCCCGCCGGATGGGCCGTTTCTCGCATCGGCGAGCGCCTGTCGATGGCGATCGCGCTGGGTATCGCGCTGCTGGGTGTGGCGGGGGCGCTGCTCGCCCCGAATATCGGCGTGCTCATGGCATCCGTTCTGCTCATCGGGCTGTGCGCCGCAGTATTCGGGCTCGCACGCCACTCGTTCATGACCACGCGCGTGCCTCTCGCCTATCGCGCCCGCGCCCTGTCTCTCCTCGGCGGCACCTTCCGACTCGGCATGTTCGTCGGCCCGTTCATCGCCGCCGCGCTGCTCGCGATCTTCGGTACCGAGGACGCGGCGCTGTGGTTCTTCGGCATCTGCCTCGTCGCCACCGCCCTGCTCGTGCTGCTCGGGCCCGACCCCGAGACGCGGATCGCTGCAGAGGACGCACGGAACACACGGACGGATGCGTCGACACCGCGCACGGCCGATGACCGAGCCGCGGACCCCGAGGGTGTCGACCGCGCGACTGTCGATCCTGAAGACACCGGCGAGGCCGTCACGGGCTCGATCCCGGTGTCCGAGCGCGTCGGGGTGCTCCGCACGATGTGGCAGAACCGCGGCGTGCTCGCGCGGCTCGGACTGGCCGCGGCATCCCTGTCGTCCGTCCGGTCTGCGCGCCAGCTCGTCATGCCGCTGTGGGGCCTGTCGATCGGACTCGACGCCTCGACGATCGCGCTCGTCGTCGGCATCTCGGGCGCGATCGACTTCGCCCTGTTCTACGTGAGCGGGCAGATCATGGATCGCTTCGGACGACTGTGGGCGGTGCTGCCGTCGATGGTGCTGATGGGCGGCGGATTCCTCGCCCTGTCGGTGACGCATGACCTCACCGGTGCGGCCATGTGGTTCGCGGCGTTCGCAATGGTCCTCGCCGTCGGCAACGGCCTGTCGAGCGGCATCCTGCTGACGCTCGGAGCGGATGTCGCGCCCAAATCGAACCCCGCGCCGTTCCTCGGTTCGTGGCGCACCCTCACCGACGCGGGCGGCGCGGCGACCCCTCTGCTCGTCTCGGGCATCACCGCGGTCTGGTCGATCGGCGGCGCGGTTGCCCTGATCGGTGTGGTGGGGCTCGTGGGAGCAGCCGCGTTCTCGCGCTACGTTCCCCGGTTCGTGCCGCGCGTGCGCTGAGCCCGAG
>NZ_HG779600.1:0-5416 GCF_000582705.2 Microbacterium sp. C448 | reverse complement strand
GGCGGTTCCTGAATGAATGGGAAGCCTTCAAGAAGGTGATAAGCAGGAGAAACATACGAAGGCGCATAACGATACCACTGACCCTCAGCAATCTTAAACTTCTTAGACGAATCACCAGAACGGAAAACATCCTTCATAGAAATTTCACGCGGCGGCAAGTTGCCATACAAAACAGGGTCGCCAGCAATATCGGTATAAGTCAAAGCACCTTTAGCGTTAAGGTACTGAATCTCTTTAGTCGCAGTAGGCGGAAAACGAACAAGCGCAAGAGTAAACATAGTGCCATGCTCAGGAACAAAGAAACGCGGCACAGAATGTTTATAGGTCTGTTGAACACGACCAGAAAACTGGCCTAACGACGTTTGGTCAGTTCCATCAACATCATAGCCAGATGCCCAGAGATTAGAGCGCATGACAAGTAAAGGACGGTTGTCAGCGTCATAAGAGGTTTTACCTCCAAATGAAGAAATAACATCATGGTAACGCTGCATGAAGTAATCACGTTCTTGGTCAGTATGCAAATTAGCATAAGCAGCTTGCAGACCCATAATGTCAATAGATGTGGTAGAAGTCGTCATTTGGCGAGAAAGCTCAGTCTCAGGAGGAAGCGGAGCAGTCCAAATGTTTTTGAGATGGCAGCAACGGAAACCATAACGAGCATCATCTTGATTAAGCTCATTAGGGTTAGCCTCGGTACGGTCAGGCATCCACGGCGCTTTAAAATAGTTGTTATAGATATTCAAATAACCCTGAAACAAATGCTTAGGGATTTTATTGGTATCAGGGTTAATCGTGCCAAGAAAAGCGGCATGGTCAATATAACCAGTAGTGTTAACAGTCGGGAGAGGAGTGGCATTAACACCATCCTTCATGAACTTAATCCACTGTTCACCATAAACGTGACGATGAGGGACATAAAAAGTAAAAATGTCTACAGTAGAGTCAATAGCAAGGCCACGACGCAATGGAGAAAGACGGAGAGCGCCAACGGCGTCCATCTCGAAGGAGTCGCCAGCGATAACCGGAGTAGTTGAAATGGTAATAAGACGACCAATCTGACCAGCAAGGAAGCCAAGATGGGAAAGGTCATGCGGCATACGCTCGGCGCCAGTTTGAATATTAGACATAATTTATCCTCAAGTAAGGGGCCGAAGCCCCTGCAATTAAAATTGTTGACCACCTACATACCAAAGACGAGCGCCTTTACGCTTGCCTTTAGTACCTCGCAACGGCTGCGGACGACCAGGGCGAGCGCCAGAACGTTTTTTACCTTTAGACATTACATCACTCCTTCTGCACGTAATTTTTGACGCACGTTTTCTTCTGCGTCAGTAAGAACGTCAGTGTTTCCTGCGCGTACACGCAAGGTAAACGCGAACAATTCAGCGGCTTTAACCGGACGCTCGACGCCATTAATAATGTTTTCCGTAAATTCAGCGCCTTCCATGATGAGACAGGCCGTTTGAATGTTGACGGGATGAACATAATAAGCAATGACGGCAGCAATAAACTCAACAGGAGCAGGAAAGCGAGGGTATCCTACAAAGTCCAGCGTACCATAAACGCAAGCCTCAACGCAGCGACGAGCACGAGAGCGGTCAGTAGCAATCCAAACTTTGTTACTCGTCAGAAAATCGAAATCATCTTCGGTTAAATCCAAAACGGCAGAAGCCTGAATGAGCTTAATAGAGGCCAAAGCGGTCTGGAAACGTACGGATTGTTCAGTAACTTGACTCATGATTTCTTACCTATTAGTGGTTGAACAGCATCGGACTCAGATAGTAATCCACGCTCTTTTAAAATGTCAACAAGAGAATCTCTACCATGAACAAAATGTGACTCATATCTAAACCAGTCCTTGACGAACGTGCCAAGCATATTAAGCCACTTCTCCTCATCCAACGCGTCAGTTTTTGACAGAATCGTTAGTTGATGGCGAAAGGTCGCAAAGTAAGAGCTTCTCGAGCTGCGCAAGGATAGGTCGAATTTTCTCATTTTCCGCCAGCAGTCCACTTCGATTTAATTCGTAAACAAGCAGTAGTAATTCCTGCTTTATCAAGATAATTTTTCGACTCATCAGAAATATCCGAAAGTGTTAACTTCTGCGTCATGGAAGCGATAAAACTCTGCAGGTTGGATACGCCAATCATTTTTATCGAAGCGCGCATAAATTTGAGCAGATTTGTCGTCACAGGTTGCGCCGCCAAAACGTCGGCTACAGTAACTTTTCCCAGCCTCAATCTCATCTCTCTTTTTGCGTTCTGCTTCAATATCTGGTTGAACGGCGTCGCGTCGTAACCCAGCTTGGTAAGTTGGATTAAGCACTCCGTGGACAGATTTGTCATTGTGAGCATTTTCATCCCGAAGTTGCGGCTCATTCTGATTCTGAACAGCTTCTTGGGAAGTAGCGACAGCTTGGTTTTTAGTGAGTTGTTCCATTCTTTAGCTCCTAGACCTTTAGCAGCAAGGTCCATATCTGACTTTTTGTTAACGTATTTAGCCACATAGAAACCAACAGCCATATAACTGGTAGCTTTAAGCGGCTCACCTTTAGCATCAACAGGCCACAACCAACCAGAACGTGAAAAAGCGTCCTGCGTGTAGCGAACTGCGATGGGCATACTGTAACCATAAGGCCACGTATTTTGCAAGCTATTTAACTGGCGGCGATTGCGTACCCGACGACCAAAATTAGGGTCAACGCTACCTGTAGGAAGTGTCCGCATAAAGTGCACCGCATGGAAATGAAGACGGCCATTAGCTGTACCATACTCAGGCACACAAAAATACTGATAGCAGTCGGCGTGTGAATCATTAGCCTTGCGACCCTCGGCAGCAAGAACCATACGACCAATATCACGAAAATAGTCACGCAAAGCATTGGGATTATCATAAAACGCCTCTAATCGGTCGTCAGCCAACGTGAGAGTGTCAAAAACGATAAACCAACCATCAGCATGAGCCTGTCGCATTGCATTCATCAAACGCTGAATAGCAAAGCCTCTACGCGATTTCATAGTGGAGGCCTCCAGCAATCTTGAACACTCATCCTTAATACCTTTCTTTTTGGGGTAATTATACTCATCGCGAATATCCTTAAGAGGGCGTTCAGCAGCCAGCTTGCGGCAAAACTGCGTAACCGTCTTCTCGTTCTCTAAAAACCATTTTTCGTCCCCTTCGGGGCGGTGGTCTATAGTGTTATTAATATCAAGTTGGGGGAGCACATTGTAGCATTGTGCCAATTCATCCATTAACTTCTCAGTAACAGATACAAACTCATCACGAACGTCAGAAGCAGCCTTATGGCCGTCAACATACATATCACCATTATCGAACTCAACGCCCTGCATACGAAAAGACAGAATCTCTTCCAAGAGCTTGATGCGGTTATCCATCTGCTTATGGAAGCCAAGCATTGGGGATTGAGAAAGAGTAGAAATGCCACAAGCCTCAATAGCAGGTTTAAGAGCCTCGATACGCTCAAAGTCAAAATAATCAGCGTGACATTCAGAAGGGTAATAAGAACGAACCATAAAAAAGCCTCCAAGATTTGGAGGCATGAAAACATACAATTGGGAGGGTGTCAATCCTGACGGTTATTTCCTAGACAAATTAGAGCCAATACCATCAGCTTTACCGTCTTTCCAGAAATTGTTCCAAGTATCGGCAACAGCTTTATCAATACCATGAAAAATATCAACCACACCAGAAGCAGCATCAGTGACGACATTAGAAATATCCTTTGCAGTAGCGCCAATATGAGAAGAGCCATACCGCTGATTCTGCGTTTGCTGATGAACTAAGTCAACCTCAGCACTAACCTTGCGAGTCATTTCTTTGATTTGGTCATTGGTAAAATACTGACCAGCCGTTTGAGCTTGAGTAAGCATTTGGCGCATAATCTCGGAAACCTGCTGTTGCTTGGAAAGATTGGTGTTTTCCATAATAGACGCAACGCGAGCAGTAGACTCCTTCTGTTGATAAGCAAGCATCTCATTTTGTGCATATACCTGGTCTTTCGTATTCTGGCGTGAAGTCGCCGACTGAATGCCAGCAATCTCTTTTTGAGTCTCATTTTGCATCTCGGCAATCTCTTTCTGATTGTCCAGTTGCATTTTAGTAAGCTCTTTTTGATTCTCAAATCCGGCGTCAACCATACCAGCAGAGGAAGCATCAGCACCAGCACGCTCCCAAGCATTAAGCTCAGGAAATGCAGCAGCAAGATAATCACGAGTATCCTTTCCTTTATCAGCGGCAGACTTGCCACCAAGTCCAACCAAATCAAGCAACTTATCAGAAACGGCAGAAGTGCCAGCCTGCAACGTACCTTCAAGAAGTCCTTTACCAGCTTTAGCCATAGCACCAGAAACAAAACTAGGGACGGCCTCATCAGGGTTAGGAACATTAGAGCCTTGAATGGCAGATTTAATACCAGCATCACCCATGCCTACAGTATTGTTATCGGTAGCAAGCACATCACCTTGAATGCCACCGGAGGCGGCTTTTTGACCGCCTCCAAACAATTTAGACATGGCGCCACCAGCAAGAGCAGAAGCAATACCGCCAGCAATAGCACCAAACATAAATCACCTCACTTAAGTGGCTGGAGACAAATAATCTCTTTAATAACCTGATTCAGCGAAACCAATCCGCGGCATTTAGTAGCGGTAAAGTTAGACCAAACCATGAAACCAACATAAACATTATTGCCCGGCGTACGGGGAAGGACGTCAATAGTCACACAGTCCTTGACGGTATAATAACCACCATCATGGCGACCATCCAAAGGATAAACATCATAGGCAGTCGGGAGGGTAGTCGGAACCGAAGAAGACTCAAAGCGAACCAAACAGGCAAAAAATTTAGGGTCGGCATCAAAAGCAATATCAGCACCAACAGAAACAACCTGATTAGCGGCGTTGACAGATGTATCCATCTGAATGCAATGAAGAAAACCACCATTACCAGCATTAACCGTCAAACTATCAAAATATAACGTTGACGATGTAGCTTTAGGTGTCTGTAAAACAGGTGCCGAAGAAGCTGGAGTAACAGAAGTGAGAACCAGCTTATCAGAAAAAAAGTTTGAATTATGGCGAGAAATAAAAGTCTGAAACATGATTAAACTCCTAAGCAGAAAACCTACCGCGCTTCGCTTGGTCAACCCCTCAGCGGCAAAAATTAAAATTTTTACCGCTTCGGCGTTATAACCTCACACTCAATCTTTTATCACGAAGTCATGATTGAATCGCGAGTGGTCGGCAGATTGCGATAAACGGTCACATTAAATTTAACCTGACTATTCCACTGCAACAACTGAACGGACTGGAAACACTGGTCATAATCATGGTGGCGAATAAGTACGCGTTCTTGCAAATCACCAGAAGGCGGTTCCTGAATGAATGGGAAGCCTTCA
>NZ_HG779599.1:0-31870 GCF_000582705.2 Microbacterium sp. C448 | reverse complement strand
GACGGGTCACTTCGACAGGCTCAGTGACCGAGGGTGCCCGATTCAGCAACCGAGGGTGCCCGGTTGATCGCCGAGGGTGCCCGATCAGCAGACGTGAGACCGCGGGTAGCTTGGCCGCGACGCCGCGGTGAGGGACTCGGCTAGACTCTTGGGGGTCGTTTCGTACCCGCGTTGACGCGCGGGGTCACCCCGGGGCGTAGCTCAGCTTGGTAGAGCGCCCGCTTTGGGAGCGGGAGGCCGCAGGTTCAAATCCTGTCGCCCCGACGGACGATCCACACAGACCCTGACCCGCAGCGCATTCGCGCGTGCGATCAATCACGAGGAGAACAACCAGCATGGTGAATAGCACCGTCGAGCAGCTCAGCCCCACGCGCGTGAAGCTGCACATCACGGTCACGCCCGAGGAGCTGAAGCCCAGCATCTCGCACGCATACGAGCACATCGCCGAAGACATCCAGGTCCCCGGCTTCCGCAAGGGCAAGGTGCCCGCGCCGATCATCGACCAGCGCGTCGGTCGCGGTGCGGTCATCGAGCACGCCGTCAACGAGGCGCTCGACCGTTTCTTCCGTGAGGCCGTAAGCGAGAACAACGTCCGCGTCGTGGGTCGCCCCTCCGCCGACATCGTCGAATGGCCGAGCGACAAGGACTTCTCGGGAGACCTCAAGGTCGAGGTCGAGGTCGACGTCCGCCCCGAGGTCACCCTGCCCCCGCTCGAGGGCATCACGCTGACGGTCGACGCCGTCGAGGTCGACGAGTCCGCCATCGACGAAGAGCTCGACCGCCTGCGCGGCCGCTTCGGCACGCTCATCACCGTCGACCGCCCCGCCAAGACTGGTGACTTCGTCGAGCTCGACATGGTCGCCACGATCGACGGTGCCGAGATCGACCGAGCCGGTGGCGTGTCGTACGAGGTCGGCTCGGGTGAACTGCTCGAGGGCATCGACGAGGCCATCGATTCGCTCACCGCCGGCGAAGAGACCACGTTCCGCTCGAAGCTCGTCGGTGGCGACCACGCCGGTGAAGAGGCCGAGGTCGTCGTGTCGGTCACTGCGGTCAAGGAGCGCGAGCTGCCCGAGGCCGATGACGACTTCGCACAGATCGCCAGCGAGTTCGACACCATCGCTGAGCTCCGCGAGAGCCTGAGCGAGCGCGTCGGCCAGCAGTCGGCGTTCACACAGGGCTCGGCCGCGCGCGACAAGCTGATCGAGACGCTCCTGGAGCAGCTCGACATCCCGGTTCCCGCGCAGCTCGTCGAGGACGAGGTGCACACGCACCTCGAGGGCGAAGGTCGCCTCGAAGACGACGTGCACCGCGCCGAGGTAACCGAAGCGAGCGAGAAGCAGTTCCGCACGCAGGTCGTGCTCGACAAGCTCGCCGAGGACGCCGATGTGCAGGTGTCGCAGGAAGAGCTGAGCCAGTACATCATCCAGTCCGCCGCGCAGTACGGCATGGCGCCGCAGGAGTTCATGCAGGCGCTGCAGCAGGGCAATCAGCTGCCCGCGCTCGTCGGTGAGGTCGCCCGCAACAAGGCCCTCGCGGTCGCGCTCGGCAAGGTCACTGTCGTCGACACCAACGGCAAGCCCGTCGACCTGTCCGGCTTTATCGCCGTGGACGACGAGGAACGGGATGAGGACGAGCTCGAGGCCGAAGAAGAGGTCGTCGAAGAGGCTGCAGAGATCGCGGATGCCGCCGCCGAGGCCGACGCCGTGATCGAGGCCGAAGAGGCCGAGAAGAAGCCGGCCAAGAAGGCCCCCGCGAAGAAGGCTCCGGCCAAGAAGGCTGCGGCCGACAAGGCCTGATCGCCACCGCGATAGCGAAGAGGACGGATGCCCCGCGGCATCCGTCCTCTTCTGTTTCGGCGAGACGTGGGCGCCCGCGGGGGAGCGCGCCGCGACACCCGCTCTGCCCAGGGCGAACACGGGCGAAGCCGCCGATCCGCGCCGGTAGATTCGTCGCAGACGTACAACGAATGGGAGCAACGATGGCCGAACCATTGATGGCAACGAGTGTCTTCGACAGGCTGCTGAAGGACCGCATCATCTGGCTGGGATCCGAGGTGCGCGACGAGAATGCCAACGAGATCTGCGCCAAGATCCTGCTGCTCGCCGCGGAAGACCCCGAGAAGGACATCTTTCTCTACGTGAACTCGCCCGGTGGATCGATCACCGCCGGCATGGCGATCTACGACACGATGCAGTTCGTACCGAACGACATCGTCACGGTCGGCATCGGCATGGCCGCCTCGATGGGCCAGCTCCTGCTCACGAGCGGAACCAAGGGCAAGCGCTACATCACGCCCAACGCGCGCGTGCTGCTGCACCAGCCCCACGGCGGCTTCGGCGGTACCTCGAGCGACATCCAGACGCAGGCCCAGCTCATCGTCTCGATGAAGAACCGCCTGGCCGAGATCACGGCAGCGCAGACGGGCAAGTCCGTCGAGCAGATCAACGAAGACGGTGACCGCGACCGCTGGTTCACCGCCGATGAGGCCCTCGAGTACGGCTTCGTCGATCACATCCGCGCGCACCTCTCCGACGTCACTGGTGGCGGCGGGACGGCTATCTGAGGCATCCGAAGGACAGACAAGGAAGCATGAATATGGACATCCCCACCTTCGGCTCGGCCGCGGCAGAGGGTCTCGCGCACCGCGGACTCCAGGCCCCCGGATCGCGCTACATCCTGCCCCAGTTCGAGGAGCGCACGGCCTACGGCTACAAGCGCCAGGACCCGTACAACAAGCTGTTCGAAGATCGCGTCATCTTCCTGGGCGTCCAGGTCGACGACGCCTCGGCGGATGACGTCATGGCCCAGCTCCTGGTTCTCGAGAGCCAGGACCCCGACCGCGACATCATCATGTACATCAACTCGCCCGGTGGCTCGTTCACCGCGATGACGGCGATCTACGACACCATGCAGTACGTGTCGCCGCAGATCCAGACCGTTGTGCTCGGGCAGGCGGCCTCGGCCGCAGCCGTGCTGCTGGCGGCTGGCGCCCCCGGCAAGCGACTCGCCCTGCCGAACGCCCGCATCCTGATCCACCAGCCCGCCATGGGCGAGGCCGGTCACGGGCAGGCGTCCGACATCGAGATCCAGGCGGCCGAGATCCTTCGCATGCGCACCTGGCTCGAGGACACGCTGGCCAAGCACAGCAACAAGACGCGCGAAGAGGTCAACCGCGACATCGATCGCGACAAGATCCTGAGCGGTGTCGACGCCGTCGCGTACGGCCTCGTCGACCAGGTTCTGACGACACGCAAGCGCGTTCCCGCGGCACTCACCAAATAGTCCGCTACCGGCTCGCCCCGGCATCGGTCAATACGACCGGATGTCGGGGCGAGTTGTTAGGCTCGCACTATTGTCCCGCCCGGTCGTCCGGGCATGCATGAGGAGGAGCCCGATGGCCCGCATCGGCGAAAGCGCAGACCTGTTCAAGTGCTCCTTCTGTGGCAAGAGTCAGAAGCAGGTCGTGCAGTTGATCGCCGGTCCCGGCGTTTACATCTGCGACGAGTGTGTCGAGCTCTGCAACGAGATCATCGAAGAGCGGATGGCCGAGGCCGGCACCGGCGTCGTCTCGGACTTCGATCTGCCCAAGCCGCGTGAGATCTTCTCGTTCCTCGAGGAGTACGTCGTCGGGCAGCAGGATGCAAAGCGTGCCCTGTCCGTCGCCGTCTACAACCACTACAAGCGCGTGCGCGCGCACGGCACGATCCAATCAGCCGAGCAGCGCGCCGAAGAGGTCGAGATCGCGAAGAGCAATATTCTGCTCCTCGGTCCGACCGGTTGCGGCAAGACGTACCTCGCTCAGACGCTCGCAAAGCGCCTCAACGTCCCGTTCGCGGTTGCGGACGCGACGGCTCTGACGGAGGCCGGATACGTCGGCGAAGACGTCGAGAACATCCTGCTGAAGCTCCTCCAGGCCGCCGACTTTGACACGAAGCGCGCCGAGACGGGCATCATCTACATCGACGAGGTCGACAAGATCGCCCGCAAGGCCGAGAATCCCTCGATCACGCGTGACGTCTCGGGCGAGGGTGTGCAGCAGGCGCTGCTGAAGATCCTCGAGGGAACGGTCGCGTCGGTTCCGCCGCAGGGCGGCCGCAAGCACCCGCACCAGGAGTTCATCCAGATCGACACGACGAACGTGTTGTTCATCGTCGCCGGCGCTTTTGCGGGGCTTGAAGACATCATCTCCTCGCGCGTCGGTCGTCACGGCGTGGGCTTCGGCGCCCGTTTGCACGAGAAGGACGACGACCAGAACCTCTTCAGTGAGGTCCTGCCGGAAGACCTGCACAAGTTCGGCCTCATTCCGGAGTTCATCGGACGTCTGCCCGTTGTGGCATCCGTGTCTCAGCTCGACCGCGAGGCGCTCATCGAGATCCTCACGGGACCGCGTAACGCGCTGGTGAAGCAGTATCAGCGCATGTTCGAACTCGATGGCGTCGAGCTCGACTTCGAGCGAGACGCGCTCGACGCGATCGCAGAGCTCGCGGTCGGTCGCAAGACCGGTGCGCGCGGTCTGCGTGCGATCCTGGAGGACGTGCTCGGACCGATCATGTTCGACATCCCGTCGACCGAGAACGTCGCGAAGGTCATCGTCACCCGCGCCGCGGTCGACGACGGTGCCGCGCCGACACTCGTCATGAACCGAGCGAAGAAGAGCGCCTGACGGGCGGCATCGCACCGCGGGCGGGCGCTCGTGAGCTCGCGTATGGTACAAGACGCCCAGGCGCCCGCGCCGCGAGACGGTGCGGGTCAAACCGGGAAGATCAACACACCGCGCTCGATCGAGACGGTGACCGCATCCCCGGGCGATGGGAAGTTCGGGGCGACCGCGCGTGCGGTCAACTCGAAGCCGCTCTCCGTGCGAACCTCAACCAGGGCATCGTGCCCCGCGTATTGCACGGACCGCACCCTGCATCGCAAAGCTGAGTCGGCGTCGAGCCGGATCCATTCCGGCCGGACGATGACCCGCACGGCGCCGTCGGGGGCGCGTCCGATGCCGCGGAAGTCGCCGATCGGCGTCTGCACGCGGTCGCCGATCAGATCGCCGGGCAACTCGACAGTCTCGCCGATGAAGTTCGCGACCCACGGATCGACGGGACGTTCGTACACCTCACGCGGGGTACCGACCTGCAGCACACGGCCCTCGCGCATGATGGCGACGCGATCGGCGAGGCTCAGGGCCTCTTCCTGATCATGGGTCACGAGCAGAGCGGTCGCCTCCTGATCTCGCAGCAGTTCGGCGACGTCCGTCCGAAGTTCGTTTCGGAGATTGCGATCGAGAGCACCGAAGGGCTCATCGAGGAGCAGCAACTGAGGTCGCGGCGCCAGCGCCCGGGCGAGTGCCGCACGTTGCCGCTGACCACCGGAGAGTTCGTCGGGGCGTCGATCCAGAAGACGGGACAACCCGACCAGCGTGGCGAGTTCGTCAACCCGCGACGCTCGCTCCGCGGCAGACCGCAGCCCATAACCGATATTGCGTCGGAGGGAAAGATGGGGGAAGAGCGAAGCCTCTTGCGGCACCCACCCCACCCCGCGCTTTTCGGGGCGCACCCGGCCGCGCGCGGTCGAGAGCACGCGTTCGCCGATGCTGATCGTGCCGGCCGAGAGCGGCAGGTGACCGGCGATCGCCCTCAGCAGAGTCGACTTGCCGCAGCCACTCGGCCCGAGGACCGCCGCGATCTGCCCACGTTCCACCTGCAGGTCCAGTTCGTCCAGAACCGGCTCCTGCGAGAAGCCGATGCTCGCCTTGTGTACATCCACCCAGGTCATGTCGCGTCCCTTCCCGCCGCCCTGGAGAGCAGTACCGCCGGCAGCGCCGCCACCAGCACCAGCATCGCCGCGTATGGCGCGGCGGCACCGAACTCGGCGACGGCGGTGCGGGCCCAGAGCTCGGTGGCTAGGGTCGACGTCCCCGTCGGGCGCAGCAAAAGGGTCGCCGGAAGCTCCTTCGCCGCGGCGATGGCGACGAGGCATGCGGCCACGCCGAGGCTCGGCAGGGCGAGCGGAACGGTGATCCGCATCCAGCTGCGGAGCGGGCCCACGCCGAGGGAATGGGACACCTCGGGCAGCCGCGCGGGCACGAGTGCCAGGCCCGAGCGCACCGTACCCACAGCCCTGGGCAGAAACAACACCGCGTACGCGAAGATGAGGGCGGCCACGCCCTGATAGAAGGCGGGCGCGACGGTCAGCGTGAAAAACACGAGCGAAAGACCGACAACGATGCCCGGGAGTGCCAGCGCGACGGACGTCGACGACTCCACGAGAGAGACCAGCGCTCCCGAATACCGTGCCGCGAGAGCGGCGACGGGCAAGGCGAGGAGCACGGTCAGTGCCGCGGCGGCGGCGGCAAGCGTCACCGTAGATACGGACGCCGCGACGAACCGCTCGACATCGATCTGCCTCATCGTCTCGGCTCGAAGCAGTCGGCTCATCAGCCCCCCGAGCGGCAGCACCACTCCCAGCAACGGAGGAATCGACGCAAGCGCTACGAAGGGCAGTGTGCGTGAATCGAGCGTGAGGGATGGCGGAGGGGCGGATCCGAGCGACGGCGGCACGCGGCGGCGAAGGCGACGTTCGACGATCACCACCATGGCGGCCAGCAGCACCAGGACGACCGAGAGGACCGCGGCGAGGCCGCGATCGAAGCTGGCGGCGTACGCCGAGTGGATGCCCCAGGTCAGGGTTTGAAAGCGAAGCATCGAGACCGCGCCAAAGTCCGAGAGACAGTACAGCGAGGCGATGAGGGTGCCAGCGAGGGCACTGGGGGCGATTCGCGGCCATGTCACGGAGAAGAACGCCGAAAGCGCAGAACGGCCGAGGGACCGTGCGACTGGCTCCAGCTGTCCGGAAGAGGACCGCAGCGCCGCGGCGACGGCGAGCGTCACGTAGGGCGTTCCGGCCATCGACAGCACCAGCCAGCTCGGCCAGAATCCCGAGACCGAGGGGAACAGGACGAGCCAGCCGTAGGCGGCGAGGAACGATGGCACCGCGAGGGGCAGGGTGGCGAGCACCACCCAGACGGCGCGATACCGCAACCGGACGTGCGCGAGCGTCCACCCCGCCACGGTGCCCAGGATGAGACACGTCGCGCCCACCGAGATCGCCAGCGCCAGCGAATTGACGACGAGCGCGGCGGTGCGCGGGCGAAGGAGCGTCTCTACCGCTCCTTCGCCGGCCTCCACCGAGCGCACCACGAGGTAGGCGAGGGGGATCAGGGCGAGGGCGCCGACACCGACGCCGAGCGCGGCGAGCCAGACCGGTGGCCGCGCGCGCCCCGTGCTGCTTCGCAGGGTGATCACCTCGTCGACCTAGAGCAGACCGTGCGTGGCGAGCAGCTCCTGCGTTTCGGACAGCGATCCCAGATCCGACAGATCCAGCTCGGGGTTTCGCAGCGAGTCGATGGCCGGCAACCCTTCGGGGGCGGCGTCGGCGGCCGTGAGGGGGTACTCGTGCACCTCCGCGGCGAAATATTCTTGTGCCGCCGGGCTCAGGAGATATTCGATGAGCTGCTCCGCCTGCTCGCCACGACTCGTGGTGGCGAGAATCCCCGCTCCCGTGACGTTCACGATGGAGCCGGGATCGCCCGCGGCGGGAAACTTCAGCTGGGCGCGCATATTGTCGATTCCGGCCTCCTCGGCGAGCCGGTACCAGTAATAGTGGTTGAGCAGTCCGATGTCGAGCGCACCGTCGTTCACGGCCGTCAGAATCGCGACGTTGTTATCGAAGACCTGCGGCTGATTCGCGGCGATGCCCGCCACCCAGCGATCGGCGGCTTCTTCGCCGCGCAGGACGCGGTACGCCGTGACGAATGATTGAAAGCTCGCGTTCCCCGGGGCGATGCCGAAGCGACCGCGCCACTCCGGCTCGATCAGCGCGTCGACGCCATCGGGGACCGCGGCTGCGGGTATCCGCTCGGAGTCGTAGACGAACACGCGCGCGCGTCCCGTGAGCCCCACCCAGCTGCCGTCGGTGGAGCTGAAACCGGCCGGCGCGGCGGTGGCCAGGCCGGTCGGCAAGGGGCGGAACAGGCCCGCGGCGCTGAGCGCGCCGAGGGCACCCGCGTCCTGCGACAAGAACACGTCGGCGCGGGAGTTGACGCCCTCCTCGAGCAGCAACGCCGCCATCTCGGGGGTGTCCCCGTAGCGCACCTGCACGTCGAAGCCGCTTTCGGCCTCGAAGCGGTCGATGAGCGGTTGAATCAGATCTTCGCTGCGGCCCGAATAGAGCGAGAGGCTCTCGGCGCCGTCGCTGGGGGCGGAACCCGCCGAGCAGGCCGAAAGGATGATCAGTGCCACGAGTGCGGTCGCGGCGGCGGATACCCGCGTTAGGTACATGGGTGAAGCTTTCTCGGGCGGTGCTGGTCGGGCGTGAGCGGACGTCGGGACGAAAGATAGGTAACGCTAACCATACTTCAGCTAGTGTTGTCGGCGGCATTCGACGGCCCGAGGTCGATGACGTCGGATGGCTGTGGATGGCTGCGAGGAGGTGCGGTGGTGGACGTGACGCACGAGACGCCGACCGAGGAACATCACGGGAGCGCGGGAGCGCTCGACCTTCTGCGTGGGGAGCCTGCGGCGGCCGCTCTCATCACGGATCACGATTTGATCCGCTACGACGAGCTCGCTCAACGGGTGGCCCGGCGCGTGGCCGAGATCGGTGGGGGACGCCGCCTGGTCCTCATCGAGACGCACAACGACATCGAACCACTGGTGACATATCTCGCAGCGCTCGCGGGCGGGCACGTCGCGCTCCTCGTGCCGCCGGAGTCGGCGGACGCGCTCATCGAGCGCTATGACCCGGACGTGACGCTCACGAGTGCGGCGGCAGTGCTCGAGCAGCGCCGATCGGGTACGCGGCATCAGCTCCACCCCGACCTCGCGCTGCTCCTCAGCACGTCGGGCTCGACTGGGTCGCCAAAGCTCGTTCGGCTGAGTCGCCGCAACATCGAGAGCAACGCCGTCAGTATTGCCCGCTATCTTCGGCTGACGCCGAAAGACCGGGCGATCACCACCCTGCCGTTCTCGTATTGCTACGGGCTTTCGGTGATCAACAGTCACTTCGTCGCGGGCGCCGCCATCCGCCTCAATTCCCACTCGGTCGTGGACCCCGCGTTCTGGCAGGCATTCGAGAACGCCGACTGCACCTCTTTCGCAGGTGTGCCCTACAC
Organism: Microbacterium sp. C448; assembly: GCF_000582705.2. Classification (NCBI taxonomy): domain Bacteria; kingdom Bacillati; phylum Actinomycetota; class Actinomycetes; order Micrococcales; family Microbacteriaceae; genus Microbacterium; species Microbacterium sp. C448. Next base: position 22,701 of record NZ_HG779599.1, on the reverse strand, counting down.
CTTCGACCTCCTCGATGCGGCGGATTTCTCGAATCGGCGACTACCCACCCTGAGGTACATCACACAGGCCGGGGGAAGGCTTGATCCCCAACGGGTCCGCGACTACGCGCGGCTGGGTGCCGAGGCCGGGTTTGACCTGGTGGTGATGTACGGGCAGACCGAGGCCACTGCGCGGATGGCGTATCTTCCGCCCGAGCTGGCGGAGCAGCATCCGGATGCGATCGGCGTGCCGATCCCGGGCGGCGCGCTGTCGGTCGAAGGGGCGGACTCCGAGGGGGTCGGCGAGCTCGTCTACCGAGGCGAAAACGTCATGATGGGTTACGCGGAATCACCAGCGGATCTCGCGGCGGGTCATACCCTCGCAGAGTTGCGCACCGGTGATCTGGCACGCCTGCGTGATGACGGCCTGTTCGAGATCGTGGGTCGGCTCAACCGCTTCGTGAAAGTATTCGGCCTGCGCGTGGATCTTGACAGAGTGCAGCGACAGCTCGCGATGGACGGCGTGGACGCGCGTGCCCTCGGGATCGATGAACGACTGGTGCTGGCGGTCCGCGACGTGGACCTGCTCCTCCCGGCTGCCTCGCGTACCGCCCGGCTACTGGGGCTCCCGGCGCACGCAGTGGAGTCGTTCGTCGTTGAATCCTTTCCCGATACCTCGACGGCAAAGCCGGACTGGCGCGCCCTCGAGCTCTTGGTCCGTGACGCGAGGGAGAATGCGGGGGCGACGCGACGCGACGCGACGCCGGAGGGCGTGCGCGCGCTGTACGCGGAACTGCTCGATCGGCCCGACGCCGGCCTGAACGACAGCTTCTCGAGCCTTGAGGGCGACTCGCTGAGCTACGTCGAGGTGTCGCTTCGCCTGGGTGAGGTTCTCGGGGCGCTCCCCAGAGACTGGCCTGCGATGACCGTTCGTCAACTCGCCGCTCACGCGGCTCCTCTCGACCCGGGGCCCTCGACCCGGGGCCGGGACCGAGCACCCCTAGTCGATATCGAACCGTCGCTTGTCCTGCGCGCGGTGGCGATCGTGCTCGTAACGGCGACCCACGCGAACCTGATCGACGTGCAGGGTGGCGCGCACGTGCTGCTGGCGCTGATCGGGTTCAATCTCGCTCGCTTTCAGCTCGCGAGGGTCACCCCGCACGCGCGGGTGCGCGGACTCATCCGGACCGCCGCCGGCATTGCGATTCCCGCGATGCTGTGGATCGGGGCTGTGGCGCTTCTCACCGGCGCCTACCGGCCCACCACCGTTCTGCTGCTCAACGCCATGGGAGGCACGGGAGCGGGATGGAGTGCCCAATGGCATTTCTGGTTCCTCGAAGCCGCCGTATGGTCGATCATCGCGCTCGCTGCGGTGATGGCGGTCCCGTGGATCACACGGGCGGATCGACGCCGACCGTTCACGTCGGCTCTCGTGATATTCCTTGTGGCGATCGCAATCCGGCTGATCGTCACCGGATTCGAGGCGGGGCCGCTCGAGCGCTACACGCTGCCCGCCACCGCTTGGCTGGTCGCGCTCGGATGGTTGATCGCGCGAGCCACGACCCTCCGCAGCCGCGTCGCGGTGTCGTTGTGCATCGCCGCCTCTCTCCCGGGATTTTTCGGTGACCCGACCCGGGAGGCCGTCGTCGCCGCGGGCCTTCTGATGTTGCTCTGGCTGACGCACATCGCCGTGCCGAGAATTCTGGTGCCGGCGATTCGCGTGCTTGCCGCCGCGTCGCTGTACATCTATCTCGTGCAGTGGCAGGTGTACCCGTGGCTGGAGGATGACGTCCCGTGGCTTGCGACGCTCGCCTCGTTCGCCGCGGGCGTCCTGGCCTGGCAGCTCAGCGCCCGTGTGCGGTCGGCCGCCGCGAAATCGTTCCGTCGCTCCTCTGAGCGCCGTCACGGGACCGGGCGCGGTCCGCGTCCGAGCGCCGCGCTGCTTGCGCGCGGCTCGCACCCCGAGGGCGGGGCGACCGGTCAGGCGTCGAGTCCCCGGCGCGACAGCAGCGGCTGGATGTCGGCATCCCGGCCCCGGAAGTCGCGGTAGGCCTCGAGCGGATCCTTCGAGCCGCCCACACCGAGCAGACGCTGGCGGAACCGGTCGCCGTTGTCGCGGCGCAGACCGCCGTGCGTGCGGAACCACTGCACCGTGTCGGCGTCGAGCACCTCGCTCCAGATGTACGAGTAGTACCCGGCGCTGTAGCCGCCCGAGAAGACGTGGGCGAAGTAGGTCGAGGCGTAGCGCGGCGGCACGGCCGGTAGATCGAGCCCGATGTTGGCCAGCGCCTCGCGCTCGAAGTCCGCCACAGAGGTGACGGATTCGGCCGCGCTCTCGGACAGCGAGTGCCAGGCTTGGTCGAGCCAGGACGCGGCGAGGTACTCGCTCGTTGCGAACCCCTGGTTGAACGTCTCGGTCGAGCGGAGCCGGTCGACGATGTCTTCCGGTAGCGGTTCGCCCGTCTCGACGTGCCGGGCGTAGTTGCGCAGAACCTCGGGCCAGAGGATCCACATCTCGTTGACCTGGCTCGGGAACTCCACGAAGTCGCGGTGAACATTGGTGCCCGCGAAGTGCGGGTACGTGACCGTGGCGAACAGGCCGTGCAGCGCGTGCCCGAACTCATGGAAGAGCGTCGTGACCTCGTCGAGGGTCAGGAGCGTCGGCAGACCCGCGCCGGGCTTCGACACGTTCAGGTTGTTGACGACGACCGCCCGCGTTCCGCGGAGGGCCGACTGCGACACGATCGAGTTCATCCAAGCCCCACCGCGCTTGGAATCGCGCGTATACAGGTCGAGGACGAAAAGCCCGACGGGGGAGCTGTCCTCGTTGAGAACCTCGAACACCCGCGCCTCGGGGTGGTACGCGCGCAGGTCGGACCGTTCGATGAAACTTACGCCGTAGAGCTGTTCGGCGGCGTAGAAGACTCCTCCCTGCAGGACGCGTTCGGCCTCGAACCAGGGGCGGAGCGCCGCGGTGTCGATGTCGAAATTCGCGGTCCGGACCTTTTCGGTATAGAACGCCCAGTCGTGGGCTTCGATCGCGAACGGCTCGGGTTCGGCATCCGCCAATACCTGCAATTCGGCTCGCTCGCGTTCGGCGTTGCGCGCGGCGGGCACCGCGAGGCGGCGCAGCAGCTCGTGCACGGCCTCGGGCGACCCGGCGGTCTCGTCGGCGGTGATGTAGGCGGCGTGCGACTCATAACCGAGCAGCGCGGCGCGCTCGGCGCGAAGACGCACGATCTCGGTCAGGACGGCGCCGTTGTCGTTCGTGTTGCCGCGGTTGCCACGCGAACGCGACGCTTCCATGATCCGGCGCCGGCTCTCGCGGTTCGTCAGAACCGAGAGGTACGGATGCCCCGTGAACAGCGTCAATGTGATCGCGTACGCGCCCTCCCGCCCGCGGTCGGCAGCTGCCTGCGCCGCTGCCGAGATCTCGCCCTGGCTGAGGCCATCGAGATCGGCGGGGTCGTCGAAGATGACGGCGAGGTCGTTCGTGTCGGCGAGCAGATTCTTCTCGAAGGTCGTGGTGAGCACCGACAGGCGCTGGTTGAGCGTCGTGAGTCGTGCCTTGGCCTCGGCATCCAGTCCTGCTCCCGCGTGGTTCATCTCACGGTGGTGGCGCTCGACGAGGAACTTCTGCTCGGGTTTCAGGTCGAGGTCATCGATCTGCTCGAGGATCGCCGAGATGCGATCGAAGAGCCGACCATCCAGCTGAATCGCATCCTGGTGAGCTGCCATCAGGGGTGCGAGGGTCTCTTCGATCTCCTGGATTTCGGGCGTCGCGTCGGCAGAAGACACCGTGTAGAACGTGTGGGCGACGCGGCCGAGCAGATCACCGCTCTGCTCCAGCGCGATGAGCGTGTTCTCGAACGTCGGGTCCTCGTCATCCGCCGTGATCGCGTTGATCTCGGACCGCTGTGCGGCGAAACCCTGCTCGAACGCGGGCAGGTAGTGCTCGGGGCGGATGGCCGCGTAGTCGGGCAGTTCGTAGGGGAGAGTGCTGCGCGTAAGGAGGGGATTGGAGACGTCGGAGACCATTCAGTCAGCGTATCCCGGGGCGGTGAACGGTTCGCTCGAGCCTGTACGAACGTCAGTCCGTCGTTGGCGGACTCAGCTGAATTCGTCGTCCGGGTCGTGACGCACGACGGCCTCACCGTCGGCGTTCAGCTCAACGATGACGCCCGAATCCATCTCCGCGATCGGGCGTCCCTCGAGCCACGTCAACGTCCAGCGCGACTTCGGGTTACCGGCTTGAGCGGGGCCGGTGGCCTCTTCGACCTGAGCGATCGCCGGGCGGAGGGCCGCGGGGACGGCCGCAGGCGGCTCCTCGCCCGCCGTCCATCGGGTTCCCAGTTGCATGTCAGACCTCCGGTGTCAGTTCGATAGCCGAGACCCGAGTGGCCTCGCCCGGGATGAATTCGATGTTCGTGATGCGGCCCACGGCGCGCAGGTCGTCCTCAGCCAGACGCAGCGCGGCGATCGTCGCATCCGTGCCCTCGATCGTGGCGTGCCCGACGGGGGTCTTCTGCGAGGCCTTCGCCTCGGTCTTGGCTCGACGGATGCCTGTCAGCGCCTCGCTCGCGGCGACCAACACCGCGGGGTCCCCGGGGCGGTCCACCACGGTCGGCCAGGCGCTGGTGTGCACGGACTCGTCGTGGAACCACGACCAGGCCTCCTCGGCCGCGAACACGAGTACCGGCGCGAGGAGCGCGAGCAACGTCTCGAGCGCGATGCGCAACGCCAGCGCCGCGGACGCCTGACCGTCGTTGGTGCGGTCGTATGCGCGCTCCTTGACGAGCTCGAGATAGTCGTCGCAGAACGTCCAGAAGAAGGACTCGGTCAGCTCGAGCGCTCGGGCGTGATCGTAGGACTCGAGCGCCTTCGTCGCGTCCCGGACCACGCCGTCGAGGGTGGCGAGCATCGAGGCATCCAGGGCGTGCGTGACCTCGGCGTCCTCCGGAACGGGGAACGACAACACGAACTTCGCCGCGTTCAGCACCTTGATGGCCAGGCGCCGCCCGATCTTGATCTGCGTCGGGTTCTGCGGGTCGAACGCGGCGTCCGTGCCGAGGCGGCTCGAGGCCGCCCAATACCGGACCGCGTCCGAGCCGTGCTGCTCGAGGATGTCGGCGGGCGTGACGACGTTGCCCTTCGACTTCGACATCTTCTTGCGGTCGGGGTCGACGATGAAGCCCGAGATCGCCGCATCCGTCCAGGGGGTGCGACCGTCCTGCAGCGCGCTGCGGAGGAGCGTCGAAAAGAGCCAGGTGCGGATGATGTCTTGGCCCTGGGGGCGCAGGTCGAACGGTGCGACGAGGTTCCAGAGTTGCGGGTCGCGCTCCCACCCGCCCGCGAGCTGTGGGGTCAGTGACGACGTCGCCCAGGTGTCGAAGATGTCGAGCTCGGGGGTGAAGCCGCCCGGCACGTCGCGCTGGTCGGCGGTATATCCGGGCGGCACATCAGTGGACGGATCGACCGGCAGCTGCGAAGCATCCGGCGTCAGCACGCGGTCGTGGTCCCGCTCGCCGTGCTCGTCCAGCGGGTACCAGACGGGAATCGGCACACCGAAGAAGCGCTGACGCGACACGAGCCAGTCGCCCGTGAGGCCGTTGACCCAGTTCTCGTACCGCACCCGCATGAAGTCCGGGTGCCACGAGATCTCCTTGCCGAGGCTGAGGAGCTTTTCGCGCAGTTCGGCGTCGCGCGCGCCGTTGCGCAGGTACCACTGGCGGGTCGACACGATCTCGAGGGGCCGGTCGCCCTTTTCGAAGAACTTGACCGCGTGCGTGAAGGGCTTGGGGGCGCCGATCATCTCGCCCGACTCGGCGAGCAGCTCGACGATGCGCTTCTTGGCACTGAATACGGTCTTGCCCGCGAGTTCCGCATAGGCGGCCTTCGCGGCATCCGTCTGGAGCGCTTCGGGGGCCTCGGCGATGATGCGCCCGTCGCGACCGATGATCGTGCGGTTAGGGAGGTCGAGCTCGCGCCACCAGATGATGTCGGTCACGTCGCCGAACGTACAGATCATCGCAATTCCCGAGCCCTTGTCTTGCTGGGCGAGCGGATGCGCGAGCACCGGAACCTCGACACCGAACAGGGGGCTCGTCACCGTCGTGCCGAAGAGCGGCTTGTAGCGCTCGTCCTCTGGGTGCGCGACGAGCGCGACGCAGGCGGCGAGCAGCTCGGGGCGCGTGGTCTCGATGAAGACGTCGCCCGTGCGGTCTGTTTTGTGGAACGCGAGGCGGTGGTACGCGGCCGGCTGGTCGCGGTCTTCGAGCTCGGCCTGCGCGATCGCCGAGCGGAAGTCGACGTCCCACAGGGTCGGCGCAAGGGCGCGGTACGCCTCGCCGCGCTCGAGGTTCTTCAGGAACGCGAGTTGGCTCGTGCGAATCGTGTCGTCCGAGATCGTGCGGTAGGTCTGGGTCCAGTCGACGCTCAGCCCGAGGCTCCGCCACAGGTCTTCGAACGTCTTCTCGTCCTCGACGGTGAGGCGCTCGCACAGCTCGATGAAGTTGCGGCGGCTGACCGGGATCTGATCTGCTGCCTTGCTCGACTTGTTGTCTCCACCCTCGAACGGGGGCGTGAATTCGGCGTCGTAGGGGAGCGTGGGGTCGCAGCGCACACCGTAGTAGTTCTGCACGCGGCGCTCGGTCGGCAGGCCGTTGTCGTCCCAACCCATGGGGTAGAACACGGTTTTGCCGCGCATCCGCTCGAACCGCACCTTGACGTCGGTGTGCGTGTAGCTGAAGACGTGCCCGATGTGCAGGCTTCCGCTCGCGGTCGGCGGGGGAGTGTCGACGCTGTAGACGCCTGCGCGACCGGATGCCCCGGCCGCTGCACGATCGAAGAGGTAGGTGCCGGCGTCACCCCACTTCGCGTCCCACTTGTTCTCGAGGCCCTCGAGCGCCGGCTTGTCGGGTACTTCGGCCATGGGTGTCTCCTCGATATGTGCGGCACGGTGTGTGCGTGCCTGAGTGTGGGTCGGTCGAGTTTATCGCGCGGGGCGTGGCCCCGGCATCCGGTCGGTCCCTGATCAGCCTCGATCCCGCGCTGCCCTGCCGCGCCCGCCCCGTATCGGAGGAGATCCCGGTTGCGGAGGATGCTTTCCGCTGATTCCATCCTCCGAACGCGAGATCTCCTCCGAAACGGAGACCGGTGGTACGAGCAATGTCTCCTCCACAGCGCGAGGGCGCGGGGGCATCCTGCTCGAAAGCGCCGCGACCTCCCTGTGGGGTCCTGCGGCGGCTCCAGACTCAGCGGGTGGGTGTGGCGGACCAGGTTCGAGCGAGTGGAGGCGTGATGCGGGTGCGCGCGCTGCGTGAGCTCGGCGTCAGCGATCATGTCCTGCGTCGCGCGCTGGGGTTAGGGCACATCGAGCGGGTGCGCCGGGGCTGGGTCGCGTCCCCCGGGGCGGATCCGATGCTGGTTGCCGCGGCGCGTCGGGGAGTCGTTCTCACCTGCGTGACCGCTGCCCGAAGACTCGGGTTGTGGGTTCTGGAGGAGAAGCAGCCTCATGTCGCCGCGCCTCAGCATGCCGGGCGGATCGACATCCCGGGTGCCACCGTGCACTGGCACAAGCCTGTGGTGCCGAGGCATCCGGATGCGCTCGAAGACCCGATCGAGAACGTGCTCGTGATCGTCTCTCTGTGTCAGCCGCGCGAAGCCGCACTCGCGGTCTGGGAATCGGCGCTGCGTCTGCAATTGGTCGAACCCGAAGCACTCAGACGGATGCCTCTACCCGCCGCCGCTCGCGAAATGCTGGAGCTGGCGAGCCCCTGGTCGGATTCGGGGCTCGAGACATTTGTCGTCCCGCGCCTGCTGTGGTTGCGTCAGCCGTTGCGGCGGCAGGTCTGGATCGCGGGACACCGCGTCGACCTGCTGATCGGAGACCGGCTCGTCTTGCAGATAGACGGCGGGCACCACGTCGGGGCTCAGCGGGAGGTGGACATCGCTCATGACGCGGCGTTGCGGCTGCTCGGATACCACGTGATCCGGGTGGGCTACACGCAGGTGATTGAGCGGTGGCACGAGGTGCAGGATCTGATCATGCGGGCGGTGGCCCAGCGACTGCACCTGGCGTGAAGCAACCAGAACGCGGCCCTGGCGGCCGTGGCCCTAGACCTGTAGGCGCGGCTCGTCCGCCATCCACGTCGACCGCGATACAGCGAACGCGAGGTGCGGCATGTCTATGTCGCGGTAGCGCGTGATGAAGCGGCGGCGGACCGTCATCCCGAGGCGGATAGCAACGTTCATGGACGGGAGGTTGGTGTCCCGCACCTTCGCGTACACAGCGTCGACATCGAGCGTTGCGAACGCCCAGTTGACGCAGTTCCGGGCGGCTTCCACCGCATAGCCCTGATGCCAGTGATCGCGGGCGAGGTGGTAGCCGACCTCGATCACCGAGTCGTCCTCGATCTGCTGCGTCGTGATGCCGCAGTCGCCGATCAGCTCGCCCGTCTCGCGCAGCACGACACCCCACAAACCGAACCCATCCGTTGAGTAGCGCTCGCGCTGGCGTCGCACCCACGCGCGCGTCTCGTCGAGTTCAAAGCCGTGCTCGTACGCCGACATCACGACAGGATCGCCGAGCGCCCGGTGGAGTGCGGGTACATCCTCGTCGGTGAGTTCCCGCAGGGTCAGGCGCGGTGTTTCGAGCAGCACCTCAGTCTCTGACCTGGATTCCGAGTGCCGCGGCGAGCGCCGGCGCGAGGCGCTCGACCTGCGTCGCACTGAGCGTCGTGCCGCGGAGCGCGGCCGCATCGGTCAGCGACAGCATCTCGAGTCCCCGCAGGTCGACATCCTCGGCGCGCAGTCCGCGGGCGTCGACCTCGTCCGCTCGGGTGTCGACGAAACGCACGCGCTTTGCCGTGGCCTGAGGCAGATCGAGGCTGCCGATGACGCAGTCGGCGATCAGCAGGTCCTCGATGCGGGCGCCACCGAGCGTCAGGTAGTCGATGCGGATGCCCCGCAGCTCGACCTCGTCAATGTCGGCCGTACCGAGGTCAAGGGTGCCGATCCGGCCGCCCGTGAAGCGCACGCGCCGGAGCCGCGCCCCGCGGGCGGACACGGTCGTCGCGCGCAGTTGGTCGATGTCGACGTCGACCAGGCTTGCACCGGTCAGGGTGAGGGCGTCGAGGGATGCGCCGGTCAGGCGGCACTCGGAGATCTCGGAGTGCGAGGCATCCGTCGTCTCGTCCAAGCCGGTGAACTGCTGCTGGAAGTATTCGCCGTCGCGATCCCACCCGCGCCCGGCCGTGAGTTCGCTCGGCAGATCGGGGGCCGAGACCCTCGGGGCGAACGGGTGCTCTTCGCGGCGGGCCATCCGTCGACAGTAGCGCGAGAGCCGGGTCGGATATCGCGCAACCCGTGCATCCGAGAGGTTCGTGTGGCGCCGAGACCGACTCAGGTGCCTCATCCGGTCACATCCGTCCCACGGTTCCTCCCGGATGTTCACCCCTACGCCGGAACACCCGGGGCCGACGCCGGTTAGACTGGACGCACGAGCATCGATCCGGCCATCACCGGGGAGCTCTCGGAAGAACAGGCTCCCAGCTGCAACACGGGGTCCTCAGTAGAACCGAGCGGGGCAGGCCCGTCACAGCCGCTGTGAAAGTGGCTGCGCATAGCGGCAAGCAGGGTGGTACCGCGGCTCGACTGGATCACATTCCCGCAGGGGAGAGGTTGCAGCGGGTCGTCCCGGCAGGAAGCACACGACAGCACCTGCGAGAAGCCATGACCTACCCCCAGCCCTCAGCGTTCGGACCCGCCGCCGATGCGGTTCCCGCGAGCCCCCGCTTTCCCGAGATCGAGCGCGATGTCCTCGACTTCTGGCGCGACGACGACACGTTCCGTGCGAGCATCGCCCAGCGCGACGGCTCCGAGGAGTGGGTGTTCTATGACGGCCCGCCGTTCGCCAACGGCCTGCCGCACTATGGCCACCTTCTGACCGGCTACGCGAAGGACCTGTTCCCGCGCTTCCAGACCATGCGCGGCAAGAAGGTTGACCGCGTCTTCGGCTGGGACACGCACGGTCTGCCCGCCGAGCTCGAGGCGATGAAGCAGCTCGGCATCACCGAGAAGGCGCAGATCGAGGCCATGGGCATCGACACCTTCAACGCCAAGGCGCGTGAGTCGGTGCTGGCGTACACCCATGAGTGGCAGGACTACGTCACCCGCCAGGCACGTTGGGTCGACTTCGACAACGGCTACAAGACCCTCGACACCTCCTACATGGAGAGCGTGCTGTGGGCCTTCAAGACCCTCTACGACAAGGGTTTGGCCTACGAGGGCTACCGCGTGCTGCCGTATTGCTGGCGCGACGAGACGCCGCTCTCGACGCACGAGCTGCGCATGGACGACGACGTTTACCGGATGCGTCAAGACCCGTCCGTCACCGTCACGTTCCCGCTCGTCGGGCTGAAGGCCGAGGCGCTCGGTCTGACCGGCGTGCGCGCGCTCGCGTGGACGACGACGCCGTGGACGCTGCCGACCAACATGGCGCTCGCCGTGGGCCCCGACATCCGGTACGTCGTCCTGCCCGCGGGCCCTGCGGGTGCGGCCGATGTACACCGCACGCCGGATGGCGCGGCGGACGACCCGATCGAGGCAGCAGCGCACCGCTACCTGCTGGCGGCCGACCTGCTCGGTAACTACGCGAAGGACCTCGGCTACGAGAACGCTGCCGCCGCTGCCGAGGCCGTGGAGCGCGTGATCACGGGCGCCGAGCTCGAGGATGTGTCTTACGACCGGCTGTTCGACTACTACGCCGACGCCGAGATCTGGGGTACGCAGAACGCCTGGCGCATCCTCGTCGACGACTACGTCACGACGACCGACGGAACCGGCATCGTCCACCAGGCCCCGGCCTACGGTGAGGACGACCAGCGGGTCAGCGAGGCCGCCGGCATCCCAACGATCCTGAGTCTCGACGACGGCGGACGGTTCCTGCCCGCCGTGACGGATGTCGCGGGCGACCTGTGGATGGACGCGAACACGCCGCTCATCCGCCTGCTGCGCCAGGCCGGGCGCCTCGTCCGCGAGGCGAGCTACGAGCACTCGTACCCGCACTGCTGGCGCTGCCGGAACCCCCTGATCTACAAGGCCGTCTCGAGCTGGTTCGTGCGGGTCACGGACTTCCGCGATCGCCTTGTCGAGCTGAACGAAGACATCACGTGGGTGCCCGACAACGTCAAGCACGGACAGTTCGGCAAGTGGGTCGAGGGTGCGCGCGACTGGTCGATCAGCCGCAACCGGTACTGGGGTTCGCCGATCCCGATCTGGAAGAGCGACGACCCCGAGCACCCGCGCGTCGACGCGTACGGCTCGCTCGAAGACATCGAGCGCGACTTCGGTCGTCTGCCGCGGAACGAGGCGGGCGAGGTCGACTTGCACCGCCCCTACATCGACGAGCTGACGCGCCCGAACCCCGACGACCCGACCGGGCAGTCGACGATGCGCCGTATCGAGGACGTCCTCGACGTGTGGTTCGACTCGGGCTCGATGCCGTTCGCCCAGGTGCACTACCCGTTCGAGAACCGCGACTGGTTCGACTCGCACGCCCCGGCCGACTTCATCGTCGAGTACATCGGGCAGACGCGCGGCTGGTTCTACGTCATGCACGTGCTCTCGGGCGCTCTGTTCGATCGCCCGGCCTTCAAGGCCGTCTCGGCGCACGGCATCGTGCTCGGTAGCGACGGGCAAAAGATGTCGAAGTCGCTGCGCAACTATCCGGATGTCTCGGAAGTGCTCGACCGCGACGGATCCGACGCCATGCGCTGGTTCCTGATGTCGAGCTCGGTGCTGCGCGGCGGCAACCTGGTGGTGACCGAGGAGGGCATCCGCTCGGGCGTGCGGGAGTTCCTCCTGCCGCTGTGGAGCTCGTGGTACTTCTTCTCGACGTATGCGAATGCCGCGTTCGCGGGTGGTTCGGGAACGGACGGCGAAACGGATGCCGGGGGCTACACGGCCTCGTGGCGCACCGACTCGACCGACGTCCTGGACCGATACATCCTGGCGCTGCTCGGCGAGCTGGTCCGCGACGTCGCGACGGACCTGGAGGGTCTCGACTCGACGACAGCGGCCGCGCGCTTGCGCGACTTCGCAATGGTGCTGACCAACTGGTACATCCGGCGCTCGCGCGACCGCTTCTGGGTGGGCGTCGACCCGTCCGACCCGACCACGACCGAGGCGTTCGACACGCTCTACACCGTGCTCGAGACGCTCACGCGCGTCGCGGCGCCGCTCATCCCGCTCGTCAGCGAGCGGGTGTGGCAGGGATTGACGGGTGGGCGCAGCGTCCACCTCGAGGACTGGCCCGACGCGGCCGCGTTCCCCGCGGCGCCCGACATCCGATCCGCGATGGACGCGGTCCGAGAGGTCTCGAGCGTCGCGAACGCCCTGCGCAAGCGCGAGGGTAAGCGCGTTCGTCTGCCGCTCGCGCGGTTGTCGGTCGTGGTGACGGATGCTTCGGCGCTGGCCCAATTCGACGAGATCCTGCGCGACGAGCTGAACGTCAAGAGCGTCGAGCTGATCGAGCTCGAGGCCGACACGGCGGCGAACTACGGCATCACGCACCGGCTGACCGTCAACGCCCGTGCGGCGGGCCCCCGCATCGGAAAGGATGTCCAGCGAGCCATCCAGGCCGCGCGTTCGGGTGACTGGTCGGAGTCTGATGGCGCGGTGGTCGCGGGGGGCATCGCCCTCGAGCCCGGCGAGTACGAGCTGGCGCTCGAGACCACGGGTCGCCCCGAGGGTGAGGCGCTCGCGCTGCTGCCCGGCGGTGGGTTCGTGTTGCTCGACACCACGACGACACCCGAGCTCGAGGCCGAGGGGCTCGCGCGCGACGTGATCCGTGCCGTGCAAGACACTCGCAAGGCCGCGGGGTTCGACGTGAGCGACCGCATCCATCTCGTCGTCACCTTCGACGACGAGGCGGACGCGCGGGCCGTGTCGGATGGTTTCGAGACCGCCGATGTCGCGGGCGAGACCCTCGCGGTCGAGTATCTTCTCGGCACAAAGGGCGACACCCTCCGCGGCTCGTCACGCAGCTTCGCGGGAGACAAGGCCAAGGCTGAGCACAAGGCATCCTTCGACGCCGGCGCCTTCGCGAACGTCGGAGCATTCACCGTTGCCGTGACCCGAGCGGAGGGACGCGCATGAGCGAGATCCAGACCCAAGAAAACACGCCCGAGGACAGCGCGCGAGCGGATGCGGTTTACTCGGCGCTGCTCGCGCGTGCGGGGGAGCGGTGGGTGCAGCCTCGCAAGGAGCGCACCGCGCGCCTGCTCGATTACCTGGGCGACCCGCAGCGCACCTATCGCGTCGTGCATGTCACCGGCACGAACGGCAAGACGAGCACGAGCCGAATCATCGAGAGCCTGCTGCGCGCGCACGGCTTGCGCACGGGACTGTTCACGAGCCCGCACCTCGAGCGGTTCACCGAGCGGATCATGATCGACGGATTCCCGGTGCTCGACGCGGCCGTCGCCGACGCGTGGGACGAGATGACTCCGTTCGTCGCCCTGGTCGATGCCGAGCTCGTCGAGGCGGGCGAAGAGCCCCTGACATTCTTCGAGCTGCTGACGGCGCTGGCCTTCGTCGCATTCGCCGACGCACCGATCGACGTACTGGTGCTCGAGGTCGGAATGGGCGGGTCGTGGGACTCCACGAACACCGCGGACGGGGATGTCGCGGTTTTCGCACCGATCGACCTCGACCACGCCGATCGACTGGGCGACACGATCGCGAAGATTGCCGAGGTCAAGGCCGGAATCATCAAGGATGGCGCGGCGGTCGTCTCGGCCCGGCAGCCCGCCGAAGCCGTCGCCGTGCTGCGTGCCGCTGCGGCCGCTCGCGGCGCGACCATCGCGTTCGAGGGCGAGGACTTCGCCCTCACGTCGGATCGCCTGGCCGTCGGCGGCCAACTGATCTCGGTACGCGGACTCGTCGGCACGTACGACGACGAGTACCTGCCTCTGTATGGCGCTCATCAGGGCGCCAACGCGGCCCTGGCGATCGCGGCCGTCGAGTCGCTCATCGGTGGCGCGACGCAGGCGATCGCGGGGGACATCCTGGCCGATGGCCTCGGGGCGGTCACGTCGCCCGGCCGCCTGCAGCTCGTGGGCACCAACCCCACCGTGCTCGTTGACGCGGCGCACAACCCGCACGGCGCGCGTGCCCTGGCCGAAGCCCTGCGCGCCTCGTTCGACTTCGACGAGTGGGGCGTCGTCCTCGGAGTTCTCGGGGACAAGGATGCCGCGGGCATCGTCGCGGCCCTCGCGCCCATCGCGACGGAGGTTTTCGTGACGGCACCCGATTCCGACCGGGCCGACAGCCCCGACGCACTCGCCGACATCGTCGAGGCGGCGGGGCTGCACGCGAGCGTGCACCCGAACCTCGACGACGCCGCGGAGTCTGCGCGGGCTTGGGCAGGAGAATCCGCTCGTCGCGCCGTGATCGTCGCCGGATCGGTCGTGCTCGCCGGTGAGGCCGTGTCGCTCGCGGCCAGCGAGGGGTGGAAGAGCGGGGGAGCGTCGTGAGTGCCGCGCGACAACCGCGGCAGCGTCGCCCGCGGCAGAAGCGCAGTCTGACCGCTCAGCTCGCGTCGGTCGTCCTCGGGTTCGAGGCGATCATCGTCTTTCTCGGCGGCCTCGTGATTTTCGGGCTGAAGGTGCTCCCGGCGGGCATTCCCGACTGGGTCGGAATCGTCGCGGGCACTGTGGTTGCGGTCGTGATGGTCGCGACCGCCGGATTCGTCCACAAACCGGCCGGTATCGCCACAGGGTGGGTGCTGCAGGCCATCGTCGCCCTGTCGGCGTTCCTCGTGCCCGCCATGCTGCTGATCGCCCTCATCTTCGGCGGCATGTGGGCGTACGCGACCATTCAAGGACCGAGAATCGAAGCACGAACGCGCGCTGCGGCGCCGGAAGGAGAAGCACAATGACCACGGAAGAGACGCTCGTTCTCGTCAAGCCCGACGGAGTCGCACGAGGCCTGACCGGAGACATCCTGGCCCGCATCGAACGCAAGGGCTATGCGCTCGTCGACATCAAGCTCGTCGAGCCCGACCGCGACCTGCTCGAGCAGCACTATGCCGAGCACGCCGGCAAGCACTTCTACGAGCCCCTGGTCGAATTCATGATGTCGGGGCCTTCGGTCGCGATCCGCCTCGCGGGCAACCGCGTCATCGAGGGCTTCCGCTCGCTTGCCGGCACGACCGACCCGACGGGCGCCGCACCCGGAACCATCCGCGGTGACTTCGGTCGTGACTGGGGCCTGGCCGTGCAGCAGAACCTCGTGCACGGGTCGGACAGCCCCGAGTCGGCCGCGCGCGAGCTCGGCATCTGGTTCGCCTGACCTGACCTCGCAGGTCTCAACCGCGCCGACAGGACGCAACATGCCGTGCCCACGCGAGTGAGTACGGCATGTTGCGTCCTGTCGCTCGTTGAGCGAGCGCCAGCGAGACGAAACGCGGATGGCTGGGTTCGGGCGTTGAGCGCCAGCGAGTCGAAACGCGGATGCCGCGCTCAGAACAGGTTGTTCAGCACGTCGAGGCGCAGCTGCGCCAGGATCGCAACGATCGCGTAGCTGACGACCGCCATCAGTGGCACCCAGCCCATGAGCGTGTCGGCAGCTTTGCGGATCCCGGACGGCACGGGCACGATCCCTGACCGGAAGATGTGCAGCGTCACGGCGAAGAACGTCGGGATCGTCACGACCCACGTCACCATGCACCACGGGCAGAGCGTGCCCAGGATGTAGATGCTCTGGCCGATCAGCCAGATGACGAAGCCCATCGCGAAGATCATTCCGACCTCGAACAACCACCAGAACCAACGCGCGAAGCGCGCGCGGGCGAGGATGGCGACGCCGACGACGATCGGGGCGACCCACGCACCGAGGCCGATCAGGGGGTTCGGGAATCCGAATACCATCCCCTGCCACGACTCGAGGTTGGCGCGGCATTGGACCAAGACGCTGAAGTCGCACGACAGTGACGCGTTCGGGTCGGCGAGCAGATGGATGCGTTCGAGCGTGAGTTGGAACGCAGCCCACCAGCCGATCGCGCCCGCAATGATGAGCCAGACCGCAAGGGCGACGGGTCGGGTGTGCGTCTGGGAGGGCGTTGCCATGCCTCGGATTATGACACCGGAATCTGCGGGATCGGCATGGGCGCAGCCGGAGATAACGGCGCGGGAATGGTGACACGGGGGCATCGTGCACGGCGCGGGGCCGACATTACCCCTCGGATGATGCGATAATGAGATCTAGATGCCTCGCCGGCCGCGCCGGACGGGCATCGACGAAGACTTCGGGCGATGATCGCCCTTCGCAGCACGAGCCGCGGGCCTGCTGCAGACCGAGTGAGTTCGCGGCACCGCCGGTGCGGTGTTGCACGAGAGTTCGCCGGGTGACGCGCGGATGTCGCCCGCCAGGGAGTGCGCCAGCGATGGCTGATGACAACAATGACAATGACCGCAACGACCTTCAGGAAGTGCCACCGGCTGAACCGCCGGTGACGCACGTGGAGGACGCGCCGCTAAACGAGGGTGCCCCGTCTGTCGACGAGGGTGCACCGGCTGAACCCGAGGGTGCTCCGTCGTTCGACGAAGCAACGCCCGCGGCCGAAGACGCTGCCTCGCAGCCCGAGGAGTCACCCGCCGAGCCCGAGGCTCCCGCGACTGAGTCCGAAGCTCCCGCGGCTGAGCCCGAAGCTCCCGCGGCTGAGCCCGCTGGCCCGGCGGCTGGAGCGGCTGAGCCCGAGGCTCCCACTGCTGAGCCCGAGGCTCCCGCCCCGGAAGCATCCGAGCCGCAGGCCGAGCCCGAGCCGGACCCCGAGCCGAAGATCCCCACCGCCGTGGCGCTGGGGCTGCTGCCCGAGGTCTTCGTCTCGCAGGTCTCAACTCAGCTCATGTTCTATGCGCCCGAGATCGTGCCGCTTCCCGCGGCCGCGTCCGATCGCGACGATCGTTCCGAGCGGGACGAGCCGGAAGAGCGCAACCCCCGCGAGTCGCAGGGCACGTCGCGCCGACGCAACCGCCGTCGAGCCGGAGAAGAGACCAACGAGCCGCAGGATGCTTCCACGGTCGTGCGGGTGCGTCAGCCCCGTGCCGTCGAGGTCATTACCGAGCCCCAGCGCATCAAGGGTTCGACGCGACTCGAGGCCAAGAAGCAGCGGCGTCGTGACGGTCGCGAGGCGGGCCGCCGCCGCGCCGTGGTCACCGAGGCCGAATTCCTCGCCCGTCGTGAAGCGGTCGACCGCGACATGATCGTTCGCTCCAAGAACGGGCGCATCCAGATCGCCGTGCTCGAGGACAACGTCCTCGTCGAGCACTACGTCGCCCGTAACCAGGACGCCTCGCTCATCGGCAACGTGTACCTCGGTCGTGTGCAGAACGTTCTGCCCAGCATGGAGGCGGCGTTCGTCGACATCGGGCGCGGACGCAACGCCGTGCTGTACTCCGGCGAGGTCGACTGGGATGCCGTCGAGACCGGCAACCAGCCGCGTCGCATCGAGCTCGCGCTCAAGTCCGGCGACCGCGTTCTCGTGCAGGTCACGAAGGATCCGGTCGGTCACAAGGGCGCCCGCCTGACCAGCCAGATCTCGCTTCCGGGCCGCTACCTCGTGTACGTCCCCGCAGGCTCGATGAACGGCATCTCGCGCAAGCTCCCCGACACCGAGCGGGCGCGCCTGAAGCGCATCCTCAAGGAAGTTCTGCCCGAGTCATCCGGTGTCATCGTCCGCACGGCGGCCGAGGGCGCAACGGAAGACCAGCTGACGCGCGACGTGCAGCGACTCACGAGCCAGTGGGAGCACATCTCTTCGCAGCTCGAGACCGTGCAAGCCCCCGCTCTGCTGCATTCCGAGCCGGACCTGCTGGTCAAGATCGTGCGGGATGTCTTCAACGAAGACTTCACGAAGATGCTCATCCAGGGCGAAGAGGCGCAGCGGACGATCGAGGCGTACCTCGAGTCCGTCGCGCCCGACCTGCTCGAGCGTGTTCAGCCCTATGAGGGTGACCGCGACCCGTTCGACGAGTTCCGCGTGACCGAGCAGATCGAGAAGGCCCTCGACCGCAAGGTCTGGCTGCCCTCGGGTGGCTCGCTCGTGATCGACCGCACCGAGGCGATGACCGTCGTCGACGTCAACACCGGCAAGTTCGTCGGGTCGGGTGGAAACCTCGAAGAGACCGTCACGAAGAACAACCTCGAGGCGGCCGAAGAGATCGTCCGGCAGCTGCGGCTGCGCGACATCGGCGGGATCATCGTCGTCGACTTCATCGACATGGTGCTGGAGTCGAACCGCGACCTCGTGCTGCGTCGGCTCGTGGAGTGCCTGAGCCGCGACCGCACCAAGCACCAGGTCGCCGAGGTCACCTCGCTTGGCCTCGTGCAGATGACGCGCAAGAAGCTCGGACTCGGCCTGCTCGAGACGTTCAGCGAGAACTGCGAGGTCTGCGCGGGTCGCGGCGTGATCGTGCACCACGACCCCGTGGTCAAGCACCGCTCATCGTCGTCTGCCCCGTCTCGGGACAACGGCGGCTCCAACCGTCGCCCGCGTGGCGGCAACAACGGATCGAACAGCGGTGGCAACGGCAACGGCGGCAACGGTGGAACCCACGTCATCACCGAGGGCGTCAAGTCGGCTCTTGCCCAGATCGCTGCGTCGACCCTCGGTGCTGCACCCGAAGCCGAGTCGACGGATGCGCCGGCGACCGCCGTCGCGACGGTCGAGGAAGTGCGCGAGACCATCGAGACTCTCGAGTCGCTCGAGATCGTCCTGCCCGAGGGTCCTGTCGCTCCGGCCGGGGATGGCGAACGGAAGAAGCGTCGCAAGCGTCCGGAACAGCGCGGCGACCGCGCTGAGCGCGGGGGCGAGCGGGGTGACCAGCGTTCCGAACAGCGGTCGGTCGCGCCGAAGTCCGAGAAAGACCAGCTGCTCGACTCCGTGCTGCAGGCTCTACCCGAGCCGAAGGCGCCTGGTCAGGGACGTCAGCGTCGTCGCGTGTCGACCGGGATCGTGACGGGTACGCCCGTCACCATGCCGAGCGCCGACGAGTAGGTCATTTCGTCTCGCTCCGCTCGCTCAATGACCGACATCGTTCGTTGAGCGAGCGTCAGCGAGACGAAACGCACCCCGTGTGTCATTTCGTCTCGCTTCGCTCGCTCAATGACCGGGGGAGCGTCCGTACCGTCGTTCGCGGGCCGTGATCCGGAGTCCGGAGTCTCGGAGTGCGTGGACGAGCTCCCGCGCCGTGACATGACGCGCACCGGCCGCGATGAGCCGATCGACGGCGTCTTCGGGAACGTCGTAATGGTCGAGATCGAAGCCGCGGCGGGGGATATTCTGTGCCGAGGCAAAGGCATGCAGCTCGTCGAGATTGGCGTCGCTGATGAGGTGCGCCCAGAGTCTTCCGTGGGCCGGCCACCGTGCCGTGTCGATCAGGATGGACATCCGCAGATCCTATGCCCGACGCGCGGGGCGGATGCTTTTGCCGCATCCGGTTCCGTCGGGTAGACTCGACCCTTGGTGCGTCACGTGCTGCCGCTCTGCGTGCGGCGCGACGAGAGCGAAGCTTCCGCACCGCACCACGGGTAGTTCGGAATCTCACGGGATGCCGCGCCCCGTGGAGCAGAGTCTTCCGTGAGATTAGGAACCACAAGGTTCCCCAGAGAAACAGGTGTGAAGTGGTTTACGCAGTAGTGCGCGCCGGTGGCCGCCAGGAGAAGGTCGAGGTCGGCACGATCGTCGTCCTCGATCGTCAGAAGGCCAAGCTCGGCGACAAGATCGAGCTGCCCGCGGTGCTCCTGGTCGACGGAGACAACGTCACCACCGACGCCGACAAGCTGGCTCAGGTGACCGTCACCGCCGAGGTTCTCGGCGAGCTGCGCGGCCCCAAGATCATCATCCAGAAGTTCAAGAACAAGACCGGTTACAAGAAGCGCCAGGGGCACCGTCAGGACCTCACGCGCGTCAAGGTAACCGGCATCAAGTAAGCGCGGGAGATTCGAGATGGCACACAAAAAGGGCGCAAGCTCCACCCGTAACGGTCGCGACTCCAACTCCCAGCGGTTGGGCGTCAAGCGCTTCGGTGGCCAGGTCGTCAGCGCCGGCGAGATCATCGTCCGCCAGCGTGGCACCCACTTCCACCCGGGCGCCGGCGTGGGTCGCGGTGGCGACGACACGCTGTTCGCGCTGCAGGCCGGTTCGGTCGAGTTCGGCAAGAAGGGCGGCCGCAAGGTCGTCAACATCGTCGTCGGCGCGGAGTAACAGCGCGAGCGTCGCGATTCATTTTTCGGTCAGGGGGCGGGCTTCGGCTCGCCCCCTGACCATTTTCGAAAGGAGTGCACGATGGTCTCATTCGTCGACCGGGTGACGCTCCACCTGCGCGCGGGCAAGGGCGGCAACGGCTGCGTCTCGGTTCGTCGCGAAAAGTTCAAGCCGTTGGCGGGACCGGATGGCGCGAGCGGCGGCAACGGCGGCGACATCGTCCTCGTTGCAGACCCCCAGGTCACGACGCTGCTGTCGTACCACCACTCGCCGCACCGCACATCGAACAACGGTGCCTTCGGTGCCGGAGATCTCCGCCAGGGTGCCGCGGGCGAAGATGTCGAGCTGCCCGTTCCCGTCGGAACGGTCGTCAAGGATGCCTCGGGCGAGCTTCTCATCGACATGGTCGAGCCGGGAACGCGGTTCGTCGTGGCGCCCGGAGGAATCGGAGGGCTCGGAAACGCGGCCCTCTCTTCGCCCAAGCGCAAGGCTCCCGGTTTCGCGCTGCTCGGCACGCCCGGGTGGGAGGGCGATGTCCTCCTCGAACTGAAGGTCGTCGCCGATGTGGCGCTCGTCGGCTTCCCGTCGGCCGGCAAGTCCAGCCTGATCGCCGCGATCTCGGCCGCGCGCCCCAAGATCGCCGACTACCCCTTCACGACGCTGCATCCGAACCTGGGTGTTGTCCAGGCCGGCGAGGTGCGCTTCACCGTCGCCGACGTGCCCGGTCTGATCGAAGGCGCCAGTGAAGGCCGCGGTCTCGGTCTCGAATTCCTCCGTCACGTCGAGCGCTGCACCGCACTCGTGCACGTGCTCGACTGCGCGACCCTCGAGCCCGGTCGCGACCCGCTCACCGACCTCGACGTGATCCTTGCCGAGCTGGGTGCGTACCCCGTGCCCGAAGATCAGCTGCCACTGCTCGAGCGCCCGCAGCTCATCGCCCTGAACAAGATCGATGTGCCCGAGGGGCGCGAGCTCGCCGACTTCGTGCGGCCCGAGCTCGAGTCGCGCGGTTATCGCGTGTTCGAGATCTCCACCGTCGCCCGCGAGGGCCTGCGTGAGCTGACCTTCGCTTTGGGTGAGGTCGTTGCCCAGCACCGCGCCGAGCTGGCCGCGAAGCCCGCACCCGAACGCATCGTTCTGCGTCCGCGGGGCGAAAAAGAGAAGGACTACACGATCCGCGTCGAGGGCGGCACGTACGGCAACATCTATCGCGTGCTGGGCGACAAGCCCGTGCGCTGGGTGCAGCAGACCGACTTCCAGAACGAAGAGGCCGTGGGCTACCTGGCCGATCGTCTCGCGAAGCTCGGAGTCGAAGACGGCCTTGTCCGTGCCGGCGCCGAGCCGGGTTCGACCGTCGTCATCGGCGAGGGCGACGGCGTCGTCTTCGACTGGCAGCCGACGCTGAGCTCCGCGGCCGAACTCATGACCGCACCCCGCGGTATGGACCCCCGCCTTGACATGAACACGCGACGCACCACGTCGCAGCGCCGCGAGCGCTATCACGAGCGGATGGATGCCAAGGCAGACGCCCGCGCCGAGTTCGAGGTGCAGCGGCTCGCCGCCGTGGAACGTGGCGAGGTCGAGGGGGACGCGTGAGTACCCGGCACCGCGCCGATATCGCCTCGGCAAAGCGCATCGTCGTCAAGGTCGGCTCGTCGTCGATCAGCGGGGATCAGGCAGCAACGATCGATGCCATCGTTTCGGCCCTCGCCGACGTTCACGCACGAGGCACCGAAGTGGTGCTCGTGTCGTCGGGTGCCATCGCGACCGCGCTGCCGCTCCTGAGCCTCGAGGGTCGACCTACGGATCTCGCGACGCAGCAGGCCGCTGCCGCCGTCGGGCAGAACGTTCTCATGTGGCGCTACCAGACGAGTCTCGACCGCTTCGGAGTGCTTGCCGGGCAGGTGCTGCTCACGGCCGGCGACCTCGAGAACGCCACGCCCCGCTCGAACGCACGCCGGGCGATGGAGCGGCTCCTGGGCCTGCGCATCCTGCCGATCGTCAACGAGAACGACACCGTCGCGACGCACGAGATCCGATTCGGCGACAACGACCGCCTTGCGGCGCTGGTCGCCGAACTGATCGGCGCCGATGCGCTTGTGCTGCTCAGCGACATCGAGAACCTCTACACGCGGCCCCCCGGCCAGCCCGGCGCACGAGCGATCGAGCGTGTGACGTTCGGCGACGATCTGAGCGGGTACGAGTTCGGATCCGTCGTCGTCAATAGCGTCGGCACCGGGGGAGCGGCCACCAAGGTCTCGGCGGCACGTCTCGCCACGGCGGCCGGCGTCGGCGTGCTGGTCACGAGTGCCGCCCGCGTCGCGGATGCACTGAGTGGTGCCCCCATCGGAACCTGGTTCGAGCCCGACCCGCGGGCGACCCCCGCGACACCGACCGGTCCCGTTCGCACAGCGCCGACGAGCGCGAACCTGCCCGTTGCGGCTGCCGACGCC
>NZ_HG779598.1:0-4180 GCF_000582705.2 Microbacterium sp. C448 | reverse complement strand
CGCGTCGACACCGCCCTCGAGCCGCCCGCCCGCCTCGAGGTCCATGATCTCGCCGGCGATGTTGGTGCGCGCGACGTCGAGATCGTGCTCCCGCTGACCGAGGGTCAGGCCGCTCTCGTGCAGTTCACCGGTCTCGGCGTCGACGAGGTACGCGGCGAAGGCGCCCGCGTCGCGCCGGAAGAGCGTGTTGGAGAGCGACACGTCACCCCAGAAGAAGCCGACGTTGTGCAGGCGCACCAGCAGCACCGCGAGCGCATCGACCAAGCGTGTGGCGGTGTCGGGCCGTAGCACCTGGGTGAACAGGGCGCGGTAGGGGAGCGAGAACTTGAGGTGCGCGGTCACCAGGGCTGCCGGGAGCGGCTCGCCCGAGGCATCCTTGCGTCCCGCGATGACCGCGACGCGGTCGACGCACGGCACGTCGAGTCGGTGCAGGTTGCCGAGCATCTCGTACTCACGCCGCGCCATCTCGGCCGTCGTCTCTTTCACGGCCACGACGCGGCCGGACAGATTCGCGAAACGCACCAGGTGACGCGAAAGGCCCTTGGGAAGCGAGACGATCGTGCTGCTCGGCCACTCGGCGAGCGGCAACGACCAGGGCAGGGTCAGCAAGCCCGGGTCGACCTCGCTCGCGGTGATGCTGAGGGCATCGCTCACGGTGTCTCCTCCGTCGGTTTCGGGTGCTGCGGGCGCGAGAAAATGCGTGCGGCGCGGGCCTCCGAAGAGGACCCGCGCCGCACAAGGGAGTTACGCCGAAACGACGGGCTTGTCGCTGAGGCGGTCGCCCGTGACGACGTCGAACACGTGCATGTGTCCGGGGATCGGCGCGAGCGTCACCGTCTCGCCGGCGTTCGGGTGGCGGCGACCGTCGACGCGCGCGACCAGGTCGGTGCGCTTGCCGAGGACGTCCGCGTGGCCGTAGAGGTAGCCGTCGGCGCCGAGCTCTTCGACCAGGTCGACCGTGACCGAGAGGCCCGGGCCGTCCGCCGGGCCGAGCACGACGTCCTCGGGCCGAACGCCGATCGTGACCTCGCTGCCGTGGGCGCGGCTGATCGTGTCGGCCTCGATTCCGACGACAGACGTGCCGAACTGGACGCCACCCTCGACGAGCGGGACCGTGAAGAGGTTCATGGCGGGCGATCCGATGAAGCCGGCGACGAAGACGTTCTTCGGCGTCTCGTACAGGTCGCGGGGCGTGCCGACCTGCTGCAGGACGCCATCCTTCAGAACGGCGATGCGGTCACCCATCGTGAGGGCCTCGGTCTGGTCGTGCGTGACGTAGACCGTCGTGACGCCGAGGCGGCGCTGGAGCGATGCGATCTGTGTGCGGGTCTGGACGCGGAGCTTGGCGTCGAGGTTCGACAGCGGCTCGTCCATGAGGAACACCTGGGGCTGACGCACGATGGCGCGACCCATCGCGACGCGCTGACGCTGACCACCCGAGAGAGCCTTGGGCTTGCGGGTCAGGTACTGCTCGAGGTCGAGCAGCTTCGCGGCCTCGAGAACGCGGGCGGCACGCTCGTCCTTGCCGACGCCGGCGATCTTCAGGGCGAAGCCCATGTTCTCGGCGACCGTCATGTGCGGGTACAGGGCGTAGTTCTGGAAGACCATCGCGATGTCGCGATCCTTCGGCGGGACGTCCGTGACGTCGCGGTCACCGATCAGGATGCGTCCCGAGTTGACCTCTTCGAGGCCGGCGAGCATGCGCAGCGACGTGGACTTGCCGCAGCCGGAGGGGCCGACGAGAACGAGGAACTCGCCATCGGCGACTTCGAGGTTCAGTTTGTCGACGGCGGGTCGCTCACCGCCGGGGTACAGGCGGGTGGCGTTGTCGAACGTGACAGACGACATTGTTTTCTCCTTCACCGGCAGGTACGTGCCGGACGATCCGTAGTGAATGGAAGTGGCGGGGTTTAGCCGCCGCAGGCGCATCGGCGCGCCTCTCGGAATTATGGCACAGCAATAGGCGCCTCGTCTGGGTGATTCCCAGCCTCTCTGACTACCATCGGATGCGGATGTCGCTTTCCCGTGCGCGTCCCACCCGGAAGCGCCCGACGCTTTCGGCCCGAGCGATTCAGAGGTTTCATGTCGAGCGATGAGACGCCCAACGTCCCCGCGCGTCGCGACCGCCGCGAGGCGGTACGCGAGAAGGCGGCTGCCGTCCAGGCCCGCCAGCGTCGAGGGCGCCTCGCGCGCATCGTCGTCGGCGGTGTCGTCGTAACGGCCGTCGTCGTCGGCGCGGGCGTCGCCGTGGCCTGGACGCTCGGCGAGTCTGCCTCGCAGCCGCAGCTCTCTCCCACCGTGCAGGACGACGGCATCGTGGTCGACTCGATTCCCGCGAGCGTGCTGGCATCTTTCTCGGGCGGCGGCGCGGCAGAGGCCCCGCCCGCGTCATCTGATGCGGTTGCTCCCGAGGCGACCGAGGCCGCCACTCCTGAGCCGACGTCGACCCAGCAGCCGTTGCAGGTCGAGGTCTACGTCGACTACCTGTCCGAGGCATCCTCCGACTTCCAGCTCGCGAATGCCCAGCAGCTCTCGGAATGGGTATCGGAGGGAGCGGCGACGATCTCGTATCACCCGGTCGCTCTCTTGACGGGCAAATCCAACGGGACCAAGTACTCGCTGCGTTCGGCCGGTGCGGCGGCATGTGTTGCGACGTATGCGCCCACCTCGTTCTTCGCGTTCAATCACAAGCTTCTCGAGCAGCGCCCCGAGCTCGACACCGACGGATTGAGCGACACTGACCTGGCGGTCCTCGCGCAGGCCGTGGGGGTCGAAAACCCCAAGCGGGTCACGCGATGCATCGAGAACGCGAGTTTCGTACCGTGGGTTCAGAAGGCGACCGCGCGAGCGCTCGCCGAACCCGTCGAGGGCACCGACGCGGCGCTGACCGGCCCGAAGGTCTACGTCAACGGCACGCCGTACAACGGCGACCTGACCGATGCGAAAGAGTTCGCGCAGTTCGTACTCACTCTGGCGAGCGAGGCCTACTTCTCGACGCCGACCCCCACGCCGTCAGTCACCCCGACGGCCACGCCGTCGCCCACTCCGTAACGCGGAGCATCCTCGGTCCTCGTTAGACTGGTGGACCTGCCGACTTGGCGCAATTGGTAGCGCACCTAACTTGTAATTAGGGGGTTACGGGTTCAAGTCCCGTAGTCGGCTCCAGAGGGGGGAGTGGCCGTGCGTCAGCGCCCCCCGGTACTCATCTCGGCGTTGGGTGCCGTTTCGGTCGGCGCGATGACCGCCGTGCAGGCGCGCATGAACGGCGGTCTCGGCAGCGAATCCGGGGACGGGATCTTCGCCGCGTTCGTGTCGTTCGGATCGGGGCTGCTGATCCTGCTCGTGCTCGCCCCCGTCACCTCCGCGGGTCGGGCGGCGATGGGTCGACTCTTCGCGGGCGTCCGAGAACGGCGCATCCCACTCTGGATGCTTCTGGGTGGCCTGGCCGGCGCGCTCACGACCGTCACGCAGGGACTGACGGTCGGACTGCTCGGGGTGTCGCTGTTCACCGTCGGGGTCGTGGCGGGCCAGACGGTCGGGGGACTCGTGCTCGACCGGGCGGGCTACGGGCCCGCGGGAGTCGTGCCGGTCACGATGCGTCGCGTCGGGGGCGGAGCGCTTGCGCTCGTCGCGGTCGCCGTGGGGCTCGTCGGCAGCACCGTGGTGTCGGTGCCGTGGTGGATGCTGACCCTGCCCTTCCTCGCGGGCGCGGGAATCGCGTGGCAACAGGCGACGAACGGACGCCTCCGACAGCGCGTCGAGTCGGCCTTCGCCGCGACGTTCGTCAACTTCCTGGGCGGGACCGTCATCCTCGGGATCGCTGCCGCGATCCATATCGCGTTCGTCGGTCCGCCCGCGGTGCTCCCGACAAACCCGTGGCTGTATCTCGGCGGTGCCACGGGGGTGGTGTACATCTTCGTGTCGGCCGGGCTCGTCCGGTACACGGGCGTGCTGCTGCTCGGGCTCGGTTCGGTCGTGGGCCTGCTCGCGACATCCGTCGTGCTGGATGTGGCGTGGCCGACGGGCGCCAACCTCGACGTGCCGCGCGCGCTGATCGCCGTGGCGATCGCGCTCATTGCGGTGCTGGTGGTCG
Organism: Microbacterium sp. C448; assembly: GCF_000582705.2. Lineage (NCBI taxonomy): Bacteria > Bacillati > Actinomycetota > Actinomycetes > Micrococcales > Microbacteriaceae > Microbacterium > Microbacterium sp. C448. Next base: position 87 of record NZ_HG779598.1, on the reverse strand, counting down.
TGCTGCCGCGGCGGCGCCCAACGCCCTAGCAGCCGCCCGATCCCCTCGGCTTCAGCGCCGAAACACCCCTTGTGCGGCGAAACACCC
>NZ_HG779597.1:0-1732 GCF_000582705.2 Microbacterium sp. C448 | reverse complement strand
CTAGGTGCGTGGGTCAGATCCTTCCGTTAACGCGCCGGGGTGAATCCGGTGGATAGCGCGGGGTGCTGGGAGAATCGATTCATGACGGTGACTGCCAGCCTGGAGGGTCTGTTCGAGGTCGAGCCGGGTGAGGCGCGGGCGCCGGGATCGGCTGCACCGGCGGGTGCGGGCAAGACGTTCCGTGGGTATGACCAGGGGCAGTGTTTCCTGCTCCCGCCGAGTCTGGATGACTGGCTGGACGAGGATGATGAGGCCCGGTTCATCTCCGAGGTCGTCGAAGAGCTCTTGGATCTGACGCCGGTCTACGCGTCGTACGCGTCCGCCTCGGGTGCGCCTCCGTATGACCCGCGGATGATGTTGAAGCTGCTGCTGTTCGCGTACGCGACGGGCGTGACCTCGTCTCGTGAGTTGGAGCGGCGCTGCAAGCGCGATATCGCCTTCCGGTGGCTGTCGGGCAACCAGGCGCCCGACTACCGGTCGCTGGCCCGGTTTCGTCGGCGTCACCTGGATGCCCTGCCGGGGTTGTTCCTGCAGGTGCTGCGGGTCTGCGCGGAGGCGGGGCTGGTGCGGTTGGGGCGGGTCGCGCTGGATGGCACGAAGCTGGCTGCGAACGCGTCGCGGCATAAGGCGATGAGCTATGACCGGATCGTGCCGAAGATCGATCAGCTCCAAGCCGAGGTCGCTGCGCTGCTCGCCGAGGCGGAGGCGGTCGATGAGGCCGAGGATCAGCAGTTCGGCCAGGACCGGCGCGGGGACGAGGTCGCCCCGGAGCTGGCCCGCCGTGAGGGGCGCCTGGCAAAACTACGTGCCGCGAAGGACGCGATCGAGGCCGACGCCGCCGAGAAGGCGGCAGCCGTGGCGCGGAAGAAGGCCGACGCCGCCGGTCAGCCCCCTGAGCAGGCCGACGCGGCCGTCGCGACTGCGGTGGACACGGCGGCGCCGAAGCCGAAAGCGCAACGCAATTTCACCGATCCTGAGGCGCGGATGATGAAGACGGTCCGCGGCTTCGATTACGCGTTCAACGCGCAGGCCGTTGTCGATGAGGGCCACCAGATCGTGTTGAGCGCCGAGGTCACCCAGCAGGCCACCGATATCCAGCAGTTCGTCCCGATGGCCGAGCAGACCCTACGGAACCTCGACGCGGCAGGAATCGAGCGTTCCCCAGAGGTCGTCCTCGCTGACGCGGGCTACTGCTCGGAAGCCAACCTCGAAGCCGCCGACGATCTGGACGCACAGGTGTTGATCGCGACGGGACGGCAACGTCACGGCGAGAGCTTCCCTACCGCCGGCGCCCCGGACCCGGCCCCAGAGGACGCGAGCCGGCGGGAGCGGATGGCGCACGCGCTGCGCACCGAGCAGGGCCGCACCGACTACGCGCGCCGCAAAGCCATCGTTGAACCCGCGTTCGGGCAGATGAAGACCCGGCAAAACGCCGGACAGCTCCGGCTACGCGGACTCGCCGGCGCCCAAGGCGAATGGCTACTCCACACGATCTGCCACAACCTCCGCAAGCTCCGCGTCGCTACAGCCGCCGGGCTGGCGCCCGCATAGGCCTCCCCAGGGGTCCCTGGGCGTCACAGCACGCACCGACAGTCGCCACGAGCCCCTCGCCGTGCGATCCCGCACGCTCTCACACCGCAACGGCCCGCCCGTTCCCGTTCGCGACCGTCAGCGCGCGATGCCAGAGTCAACGCCGCGCGCCACGCCACCCGATTCTGACCCGCGCACCTAG